>JBFLZY010000007.1:68216-74064 GCA_040755975.1 Bacillota bacterium
TTTACGTTTAATCCCCCAGGCTGATTCCCAGCTGCCGGGCGGAGCGGATTAAATCACTGTCTAAAGGCACCTGGCGCATCTTCCCGGCGCCGTTCCGCAAAGACACGGAAGTAATGGTTGTGCCGGAAAGGCAGACCATTTCTCCAAAACGGCCTTCCATGATTAAGTTGACTGCCATCGTTCCGTAACGGGTCGCCAGGATCCGGTCAAACGCGGTGGGCGAACCCCCGCGCTGCAGGTGGCCCAGGATGGTGACGCGCGTTTCCTTTCCGGTCAGTTCTTCTACCTGTTGGGCCACAACGTGCCCGACGCCGCCCAGGCGAATCGGGTCGTAGCTATCCTCAACGGTTTTCTGGACGACCATTTCGCCACCCAGCGGTTTAGCTCCTTCGGCGACTACAATAATGCTGAATTTTTTCTCCTGCTGCCCCCGCTCATTTATTTTTTCCACTACTTTGCCGATCTGGTAAGGTATCTCAGGTATTAAAATCACGTCCGCCCCTCCGGCGATTCCGGCCGTTAAAGCGATCCAGCCCGCGTAGCGGCCCATTACTTCTAAAACCATGACGCGGTGGTGGGATTCGGCGGTGGTATGCAGCTTGTCCAGGGCTTCCGTAGCAGTGGTCAGCGCGGTGTCAAAGCCGAAAGTCTGGTCGGTGGCCGCCAGATCGTTATCGATAGTTTTGGGCACGCCCACGACCGACAGGCCTTTTTCGTACAACTCCCTGGCGATGGCTAAACTGCCGTCGCCGCCGATGACGATCAAGGCGTCCACTTCTTGAATACTGATGTTTTCGAAGATCCGGTCGGAAACGTCGACGAAAACTTTTTTTCCTTCTTTAATCACGGGGTAATGAAAGGGATTGTCCCGGTTTGTCGTCCCTAAAATGGTTCCCCCGCGCGGCAATATTCCTACCACGTCTTTTTCCGTTATTTCCCGGGCCTGGTTTTTAATCAAGCCGCCAAAACCGTTTAAAAAACCCACCACGCCCAGGCCGTATTGCTTTATGGCGGTTTTCACCACCGCCCTGATCACCGCGTTTAAGCCGGGGGCATCCCCGCCACCGGTAAGTATCCCGATCCGCTTAATCCTGGCCATCGTTTAACCACCTTACCCTGAAATTAGTCCTTTGCCCGCCGTTCGTTTGCCGTCGCTCCGATGCTGCGGGCCGACGAGACATCGGCTTGGTTCGGAGCGAACCAGGCAGCGCTGCATAATGCGCACGTTTCTTTAGTTTTTTAGCGCCACAATCTTTTCTGGCGTTAGCCGATGCCCTTTTCGCACCCTGTTAACTGCGCGATTCGCGCTGCCGGTTCGCTGACCTCACCTGCACCGTGTCTCGTTACCGGCGCCTTTAGCATATGTCGCTCCTGGCAAATCGAACGGCGGGCCGGAAGTTTTCATCCTCTGTTGGTGCTGCTAAAAAACGGATGGGGGTCAATGTGAAACCTGTACGGTGTTGCAGCGGCGCTTTAGTGGTGCGCATCATCATGGCAGGCGGGCTTTTTCTCCGGCGCATCCTCATATTTTTTCCACATGGTTGTAAATGCACAGGCAATTATTAACATGGCTACCGTGGTAAAAAATCCAAAAACGGCCCCCTGCCACCAGCTTTCAAAAAACATACCGGCTTCCTCTCCTCCTTGATTTTTAAATACTATTATAACATATTTTAAGTATTTTTACTGCGCCTGGGCGGCCAGTTGTTCGAGTGTCTCTTTTAACCTTTGCAGGGCGTTCCCGTATCCCGCCCAGTCCCCCTGTTTGAGCTTGTTTTGCGCTTCGTCGTATAACCTGTTGGCTTCCCCGGCCAGTTGCGCGATTGTCTTCGGGGCGGCTTCACGAGTCGGCTCCGCGCCGGGCGAAGGCTCTTGCGTTGGCGGAATTATTTCCCCTTTGCCGAAGATCTTTTGGATTGCCAGATCTAAAGTTGGCTCCATGACCACTTTATCCCCGTGTGCGACGATGACCCGGCGCAGCTCCGGCATCTTGCTCTGTTCCGCCTGCAGGTATAGCGGTTCAACGTAAATCAAGGCGTCTTTGATCGGAACGACGAGCAGGTTGCCCCGGATTACCTGCGAACCCCTTTGATCCCACAAAGATATTTGCTGGGAGATAAAGGTATCCTGGTTGATCCGCACCTCAATTTGCATCGGACCGTAAACGAGTTCTTGCTTCGGAAATTCGTAAACCAGCAGCTTGCCGTAATTTTCGCCGTCGGAACGCCCCGCCAGCCAGGCAATCATGTTCTTTTTGTTTTGCGGGGTGAAAGGCATGATTTGAATAAATTCCGGTTTTTCTTCCCCCGGAAGCTTAACGATCGTATAGTAAGGCTGCATCGGCTCTTCTTTGGGGCCAAAGAGCTCCGTCGGCAGGTTCCATTTATCCTCTTTATTATAAAAGACCCGGTAGTCTTCCATGTGGTAAACGGTGTATTTCTGTGCCTGGACCATGAACAAATCTTCCGGGTAGCGGATGTGGCTTTTTAAATCCGCCGGCATTTCCGCCATGGGAACGAACAGGCCGGGAAAGATCTTCTGGTAAGTTTTCAGCACCGGCTCGTCCGGCTCCGCGGCGTAAAAGGTCACTTCCCCCGTGTAGGCATCAATGACTACTTTGACTGCGTTCCGGATGTAATTAAGGCGGCCATGGAACGGCTCGGCGTAGGGGAACATGTCGCTGACCGTATAGGCGTCCCAGATCCAGTAAAGTTTTCCGCCGCTCAAGACTATGTAGGGATCCCGGTCGTATAAAAGAAACGGAGCGATCTTCAGCACCCGGTCTTTTATGTTGCGGTAGTAAAGAACTTGGCTCTCGTTGGTTATGTCTCCCGATAAAAGAAGCTTGTAATCCCCAAAAGCGAGGGCAAAGAGCAAGCGGCGGAAAAGAGAGTTCACCGGCACGCCGTTTTTGCCCTGGTAAGTGCACCAGGCATTTTCGTCGCCGACGGGGTAGTCGAACTCCTGGCTCCGCGTGTTGACAATAATGTAGTTGCTGGTCAGTTCGCCAAAGTATATTTCCGGTCGTTCAACCTTCAGGCTGGTCCGGCTTGCCGGCGGGATGTCTTTAATGAAAAATTGGGGCAAGCCCTCGCCAGTTACTTCGTTCACCGGGCTCACCGCAATCCCGTAGCCATGCGTGTATTTCAAGTGCCGGTTGACCCAGGTCTTGGCCTGTTCCGGCAGGGAGTCAATGTTGAGTTCGCGCGCCGCCAGCATAATCTGGCGGTAACGTCCGTCGATCACGTAGCGATCCACATCAATGTCTTCAAACTCGTAATAAGTACGCATTTCCTGGAGCTGGCTGTAAGTTTGCTGGAGGGGGCGATAATCCCACAGCCGGATGTTTTTAATGGTATCCTGGTTTTCTTGAATGTCTTGCGCGGTTATGGTCCGCCCGGCAGGAAAATCCTTTTTTTCAACTTTCTCGAGATCGTAAGCCAGGCGGGTCATTTTAATGTTGTTTTCAATGTAGGGTTTCTCTCTTTCCATTTCATTGGGCAGCACGATTAGTTTTTGCATTAAGGCCGGGTAAACGCCGTTTAAAATGATCGCGGCGGCCACCATAAACCCGATGGCGTAGAGAACCAGCCGGAAGCGCTTCAGAAAGGCGTTGACGATAATAACCACGCCGACGAGCAACGCCAGGATAAACATTATTTTATAGGCCAGCAGGTTGGCGTGGACGTCGGTGTAGCCAGGTCCGTAAACCACGCCCTGTTCAGAATACAGCAGCGTATATTGCTGCAGGCGGTACCCCCAGGCCCGAATCAGGAAAAAGACGGCCGCCAGCGCAGAAAGGTGGTAGCGCGCGTCGATTGCTTGAAACAGCCTGCCGGTATCTCCGGTCATCATTCCGGCCAAAAAATAGGCCAAGGCTGCCCAAAAAGCACTGAGCAGCACAAGCCAGTTTAATAACTTGTAAAGAAACTGGTAAAAAGGCAAGGTGAAGAAATAAAAACCGATGTCTTTTTGGAAAACGGGATCGCTTGTTCCAAACGGGCTGGCGTTTAAAAACTTTTGCAGGATTACCCAATCGCCGCTGACGGCCAGACTGACGAAAAAAGCCATCACTAAACTGACCAGGGCAGAAACAATGGTCAGGTTCCGGTAATTAACTAACTGGCTTTGGGGAGAAGGAAAAAGGGTCACCACCCCTCCTTCGTCTTCTTCTTGCCGGGAAACGCGGGCTGCGTTCACCAGCGCGCGGCGCGCCAGCAACAAGTTGAGAAACAGCAGGACGAAGGTCAACAGTCCGGCGGCCAGGCGGAGCCCTACTTCGGAAAGCAGGATGGTTTTAAAAACCTGCTGGTAATTAAGGCTTTTAAACCACAGCCAGTCGGTGTAAAGATGGGCAGCCCAACCGATCAAGCTAAAGAAAAGAATAACTGCGACAATAACTGCTGCGCTCAGAAATCTTAATCCTTTTTGCAGTTTTATGACCTCCTTGCTTTTTTATTTTCACACCTGCTACATGGGCTTTGGTATCTTCTGGGATTCATCAGCTTCGTGTTTGAGTTTGGCCTGACAAATCTGGCATACCTGTAAGGTGCGTTTTTTAGGCAGATCTTCCTCGTCCGCATACGGATCGGCGGCAAATTCTTCACTTTCCATAACCCGCCCGCACAACATACATCTCGTCTTCAAGAGGTTGCACCTCCGCCCTGAAAATTTTTGAATTAATTATGAGGACTGAAAATGTCAAAATCCTTTGGGCCATAATGCCGCTTTGGGCCGTGAACCGTGAATTTTTTACCTGAGTAATTAATTCGTTACCGGCAGTAAATAATCCTGCTTTAATTACTTGTCTTCAAAATAGGGCTGCAAATCCTGGGTAAGTTGTTCGGGCAGGTACATCGCCCAGGCTTCGTCGTGCAAGACCTGCAAATGACTGTAGTCGCTCCCTACCAGCGGGAAAATGGTGAAACGGGCCACGGTACGGGCGGTAATCCAAAAACCGGCGTCTTCTTTTTGAGCAAAGTAAAGGCCGGCGTTAAAGCTGGCTACATTGGCGTTTTTATAAAAAGTGATTACTTTGTTGAGACCATCAGCCAGATGATCGAGATCCTCCCCGGCCAGGTCAGCGACCGTCACTTTGCCGGGCAATACAGCGATGACGTCAAACAGAGCCCGCGGGGCAAAGGCAGCCAACCAGTAAACATTGCCGGTTCGGCCCAGGAAGCGTTCGTTTTGCTCTTTTTCGCGGGTCAACAAGTCGGCCCAGTAAACGCTCTTGTTCTTGCGGTAATATTGCGCGGCTTTATCCAGCATCGCGGCCACCAGACTGGTGGGCCGGGGACCCGCGTGTACCTGCAGGTGCGGGTGAATAAGCGAACCTCCCGAATAGGGCATATAATTCCAGTTTATGGAGCAATATTTCGCCCCCTCCGGATCTTGCGAGGAAACGATCTTCAAAAACTCTTGGCCGGCCTGAAAACTGTTCCGGATAACCTCCGGCGTTAGTTCCTGCATGGATAAGTAGTGCCGGGGGGAAATGACGACAACCACAGAATATTTGTCGTAAGGATTTAAATTCGGAACAACTTTCGCTTCTCCCCAGCGGAAGCGGCCGCCGGGGATGAGATCCTCTGGAAATCTGGGGGTTGCCTGATCGATTTGCTCAGGACAGAAGGGGCAAAAACGGCGGCGGGACTCTTCAACGAACGGCGTCCAGTCGTGCTCGTTAAGATTTGGTTTTCTTATCGAGATCAGCCGCGCGGCCTGCCCCGTTAAAGGATCATACCTTATCTCGCACGGAATTCTCGTCAACTCAAAGTTTTTTAAGGGATTATGAAAGGTTGTCTCGTAATGGGTAACTCGAAATTCAATCGCCATAAGATCAACCCTT
>JBFLZY010000008.1:0-66416 GCA_040755975.1 Bacillota bacterium
TCGTGGCGGCGACGAAGCGGATGTCCACGTCGACGTACTTGTTTCCCCCGACGCGAATTAACTTTTTCTCCTGGATGACCTGCAGTAACTTAACCTGCAGGCTCAAAGGGAGGTCCGTAATCTCGTCCAGAAAAACCGTGCCGCCGTTGGCGAGCTCTAAAAGCCCTTTTTTGCCTTCCTTGCGCGCCCCGGTGAACGCCCCGCCCTCGTAGCCGAACAGCTCCGATTCCAATAGCTGCTCCGGAATGGCCCCGCAGTTGATCGTGATGAAAGGCCCGCCGGCGCGCCTGCTCAACTTATGCAGCCGCGAGGCCACGATCCCTTTCCCGACGCCCGATTCCCCCATGATCAAGACCGTTGAATCCACCTGGGCGACCTTGTCCACCATCTCCAGCACCCGCTTCATCTGGGAGCTTTCAGCGATCACGTCGTGGCTCTTGATTTTTTCCTGGGTTAGTTTTAAGAGCTGCTGGCGGTAGCTTTCCGCCAGTTGTTCGGAATCGGCCAGTTGTTTTCTCAGGTTTAACAACTCGGAAACGTCCCTGGAGTTAACGACCACCCGGATAATCTCACCGTTTTGGTTGAAAACAGGATTAGCGGTGACGATCAGATGTTTACCCGTTTTTGTTTTTTGGGTGGTAGTGATCCGTTTCTTTTCCTGAAAAACGAGCCTTGTCACGCAAGGTGTGAAATAACCTTCTTTTTCCAATTCCAGAACATTTTTGCCGATCATTTTCTCAACTGGTATCCCGTAGTATGTTTCCCCCGCTTTGTTAATTCGTTTGGTAAAGCCATTGCCATCGATAACAAAAATTTCATCATAAGAGGAATTAAATATGTCCTCCAGTTCGCTGATTATCTCTTTTTGTTCACTTAATGCATGCTCTTCAAACTTTAAATCAGAAACATCTATTAAAATACTGATTGTGTCTATTGCTTTATTTTCCACTTTTGTATTTATAATGAGGAGCGTTTTTTCATGAAAGGTTAATCGGGAAACACCGGATTTATTAACATCAAAAAGGTCACTACCTAAGGAGGTTTGACTGGTTAAGGAGGAAAAATCACTCCTATGAAGCGGCCAGTTTGCTCCCAAAATTTTTAATGCAAATTCATTTGCAGCAACTAGCCTTTTTGTTTTGTCCAAAGCGATAATACCAAAGGGTAGCAAGTCAAATATTTCTTTCAGGAGCAAAATGCTCACCTCACAAGTGGATTAGATGATCCCGTTTGTCTTAAGTGCCTTTACTTCTTCTGGACTGTAGTTTAAAAGACGGGTCAATATTTCTTTGTTATGTTCCCCTAAAAGGGGAGGCCGGTTTTTCAAGAGAACTTTTGTTTGCGAAAATTTATATGGAAAACCCAGCATCTTGATCAGGCCGGCCGTCGGATGCTCGGTTTCCATTACCATTTCCCTGGTTTTTAAGTGCGGATCCTCAAAAACTTCTTTCAAGTCATAAATCAAACCACACGGTAGGCCGGCTTTTTCAAAAATCTCGAGCCACTCGTCGCTATTTTTGGTCCGCATTTTTTCTTCCAGAATGGGCATTAAAATATCCCTGTTTTTTACTCTCTTGATGTTGGTGTCAAATCGTTTGTCTTTGACTAGTTCGGGTAATCCTAAAATATTGCAAAATTTTGCATACATGACATCATTAGTTGCGATAACCTGAATGTATTTTCCATCCCCGGCCTCAAATGCCCGTGCCGGAACCCGGTGGGCATGGTCCAGGCCATACCGTCCAGGAGATTTCCCGGTAGCAAAATACTCCGCGGCCATTACGGTCAATATCGATATCGTGGAATCATATAGCGATATATCGATATATTGACCTTTACCCGTTTCCTTTCTGTACAAAAGGGCGGCTTGGACAGCGATAACCGAGTAGAGGGCTGCCACCAGGTCCGTAATCGGAATCCCTACTTTGACAGGGGGCCGGTCTTTTTCGCCAGTTATCGACATAAGACCCGTAATTCCTTGAGTAATGGGATCGTAGGCCTTTTTATTCCGGTAGGGCCCATACTGTCCAAAACCGGAGATCGAACAGTAAATAAGTCCAGGATGGCCCTTCCCCAAGGTTTCATAGTCGATATTGAGTTTTTTAACTACTCCGGGGGTAAAATTTTCAAATACGATATCTGATTTCTTGGCCAGTTGTGCGGCGATTTTTTGGCCCTCTTCTTCTTTAAGGTTTAAAGTGATTGACTTTTTGTTTCTATTCAGGGCGCAGAAGTAACCGCTTTCTTCATTCGGCAGCGTCGGAGGCCAGGTTCTCGATTCGTCTCCCGACAGCAGTTCTACCTTAATAACCTCAGCGCCCAGGTCCCCTAATATCTGCGTTGCAAATGGCCCTGCCAAAACCCTTGTAAAGTCTAGTATTCGAATATTTTTCAGAGGTTGCTCCATGGTTAATCAAACCACCTTGTCTATTCGGTTCATAAACCCAGCTTAGGTAGTATGCCTACTACCTAAGCTGGCCAAGATTTAAAGTTAAAGTTATTGAAAAAGAGGCCCCCTTTGCCATTTTAGTAATTTTCTTCCGCGTTATTTTCGCTGATCAAATTTTTTATTAAATATACTGCGGGCGATCATATTGAGTTGGGCCTGTGAGGTGCCGCCACCGATCTGGAACATCCGGACATCACGCAGCATGCGCTCTAGGGGCAGGTCGCGGGAATATCCGGCAGCTCCGAACATTTGCAATGATTTGCTTACTACTTCAAAAGCTACATGCGCCGCAAAGGCTTTTGCGATGGAGGCCTCCTTCATATGGGGCAGCATGACGTTGTTGGCTAAATGACGCGCGTTGCAGGCCGCTCTATAGAGGAGCAGCCGCGCCGCGTCAAGCTTCATCTCGCTTTCGGCCATCATCCATTGCAATCCCTGAAATTCTGCTATTTTCCTTCCAAAAGCCTCGCGTTGCAGCATATATTCTATAGCCAGCTCGTGGGCTCCCTGGGCTATGCCCAGTGCTACGGTACCTGCACCGGTACGCTGCGCGTTATAGCCGTTCATTAGCTTTTTAAAACCTTCTTTGGGGTCACAGATCACAATATTTTCTGCAGGTACTTCGCAGTTTTCAAAAATTAGTTCCGTTTCAGGAATACCTCTTAACCCCATGGCATCTTCTACTTTCCCAAAGCTAAAACCCGGGGTGCCTTTATCGACCAATACGCCTCCAATGCCCTGGTCGTGACCGTGTTTATCAATAATCCGGGCAAATATCAAATTAGTCTTGGAAATGCCGCCGCCAGTGATCCATAATTTTGTGCCGTTTAGGACGTAGTAACCTCCTTTTTGAACTGCCTTAGTCTTTAAAGCGGTAAGATCTGTTCCTGCATTTGGCTCGGTCATGCCAATTGCAGGCTTATCTCCCTCCTCCAGGACCCTCCTGGCGACCAATTTTTGCTGTTCTTCGGTGCCGTAAGCCATAATACAACCCAGAGCGCCCATGTTGGTCTCAACAACGATCCGGGCAGTAACGCCACAATATTTGGCAATCTGTTCAATAACCAGAATAACATCAATTAAAGGACGTTCTTGGCCACCAAATTTTTTCGGGATGGTCATGCCAAGAAAACCGGCCGCAAGCATTTTCTCTACGTTTTCATACGGGTACTCGTGGTTTTTATCCCACCGTGCCGCTTTGGGGGCAAATTCATTCCTACCCAACCTGTCAGCTAATTCCACCATTATTTTTTGTTCACTGCTTAACTGAAAATCCATAACCGTTACCTCTCCCATCTTTTTGATTTTTTCAAGGAACGTTAGTTTTGCAAGCGCCTAAAATTAGTATTTAGCTTGTATGCAGGTTTCTACCATCGCTTTTAGATTCTCCAACGGAGTATCTAAACAAATATCTCACCCGGAACCAATAATAAATCCACCGTTTTCCCACCCTTTTTCGATGCAACTCCGGGTCACTTCCTTTACTTTTTCTGGGGTGCCCAACAAGAGGATGCCAGACGGATCAATATTGCCAACTAGACAAATTTTTGAGCCTATTTTTTGCTTTGTTACACCAATGTCCACCGGATAATCAAAGCTATATGCCTGCGGAGATATTTCGAGCACAATATCGAGGTTTTTGGTTGTGTTTCCGCAAACATGTTGAATATGGTAGATCCCCATCTCTTTTGCTGCTTGATCGAGTCGTTTAGTGTAAGGGGCAACAAATTCCCGGTAATGTTTCGGCGATAACAAGTCTCCGGAAGCAGCCCCGTCGCAAGGAAAAATTCCGTGAACTCCAATTTCCCGACATATTTTTGCGTGTTCAATAACAAGATTTGTTGTATATTCCAGCAATTCATGGACGGCACTGGGGTTTTTGTACAGGTCCAGCATCAAGTAATCTGCTCTGCGCATCTGGTTGGCAAACGTAAACGGCTGGGCAATGGTTGCATAACAGAAAACGTCCTTGCCTAATTCCTCTAAAATAATTCTCGCGCTTTCCATGGACGCATAGACCCTTGGGTGGTTACTGATGTCAACGGGCTTTAACTGTTTTATATCGGCCAAGTTTTTTATAGCTGGTTCTACCACAATAGGGCTGGATTTATCAGTAATTCGTGATTTACAGCCGACCGCATCAACTGGAGCCACCCAGTCCCAAACCACCTCGATGGCATCAAAGGGGCACTCCTCTTGTGCCCTGAGGATAGCTTCGGCTGCTTTGCGGGGGTTGGACATTGATTCCGGAACAGTCACCCCGTAGCGGTCAAGTGCCCAGTAGCCTTGAAAAATTGGCGCTACCGGAACTCTATCGGGCCGGCCCAAGTTTAGGGCTGTTTCGAATCTTTCCTTAGGATTCATTCTTTGGCCCCCTTTTCCTGAGGAGTTCCAGGACGGCCTGAACCGCCTTATTGCCGTCCGCGGCATATGCATCCGCCTCTATTTTCTCTTTAAACTCTTCATTTACCGGTGCCCCGCCAATTATGGTCAGCACAGCAAAGCCCTCTTGCTTTATTTGCTGAATAATATTTTTCATCTCCATCATGGTGGTTGTCATCAGAGATGACATTCCGATAATATCTGCTTTATGTTCCCTCGCTGCTTTAATAAACTCTTCCGCTGGAACGTCCTCACCTAAGTCTATAACATTAAACCCGTAAACTTCTAGTAACAACTTTACTATATTTTTACCGATGCTGTGAATATCACCGGCAACGACTCCCAATACAACAGTTCCCGTTACACACGCTTTTTCGCCTTTAATATGGGGTTTTAAGAAGTCAATCAAAGATTGCATGGCGTCGGCTGTTAACAGTAATTCAGGGACGTAATATTCCTGTTTTTCGTATAAATCGCCGGCCATTTGCATGCCTTTGTTGGCGCCTTCCAGGATTATGCTCAAAGGATTAATCCCGGCTTCCAGCGCTTTTCTAGAAAACTCCACGGCACCTTCCGCATTACCTTGAAGGACTGCCTCGGCAACTTTCTCGAGCAGTTCACTTTTCCCCAACTTTATTTCCTCCCGGTTGTTGGTTTTTTATTGGGTTCGACACAATGCTGTTTTTAAAAGCACCTTCCTTTACCCGATGCACATTCCTTTGAAAAGAAAAAACGTTTTCGGAAACCCCTCCAAACTTAAGATAAAAATTGCTTTTAAACCTGCCTGGAGAGATTTCCGCTGAATCTTTGCCAAAATTAATTTAGCGTTTTCTACTTACACCAACAGGTTCCCTTCTTTACCTGCCCTGCCGCGGTGTGATCCTAATTCATGCCTGGTCACTTAAATAGCGTTTGATGTGTTTGAGCGGATTCTTAGTCAGATGTCGAGCAACTAGGCTTGAGATTGTTTTATCCTTTTATTCCTTTATCTTGTTCCACTACACCTTCCGGCAGAAATACTGTATACTCTTCCGGGCTTTGCTTTCTTTTTAAGCCCATGTAACCGTAGATAGCCAGGCCAATCAAGAGATAAACAAAGATAATGAACCAACCCTCTTTGGGTACCCCCTGGGCACTGTAATAAAACAGCAGTGAACAGCAAATGAGACCCAGGACACTCATAATAATACCACCGGGCATTTTGTATGGCCTCTTCCATTCGGGATGTTTGGTTCTTAAAACAACACTGGCTATACAGGTTAAAAAGTAAGCAAGAATGATACCGATGGCCTGCACGGTAAAAATAATCTCCAGCCAAGCGGTACCACTCAGGAGAATCATAATTAAAGCCAAAACGGCCACAGGGATATTAGTCCATCCCGGTATATTCCACTTGTTTAGTTCACCGAACTTCCGCGGCATCAAATTACTCCTGCCCATTGAATAAAAAATTCTGGTACAGGAAATCCAAAATCCATTAAAACAGGTAAAGATTGCTCCCAATGCCCCTAAAGCGATGAAATATTTCATAGCCGGTCCAAATACCTGATCACCGACAACTGCCTCAACGAACGGGGTGTCTTTTATAAACTGCCAATCTCTCATACCCCCGATAGCAAGACAAACGACTACATAAATCAACATGGACAAGAATATTGAACCGATTATGATTTTAGGCATTAACCGGAGGTCAAAATTTGATTCCTCCACCAGTTGGGGTACGCAGTCAAACCCAAAATACATGGAAATCATTAAGCCAAAGGCGATCAAAAAACCTTCGGAGCCCGTTGCAAAAAAGGGCTGCAGATTGGATGTACTCCACTGACCGGAGGCGGGGAAAAGGATCCCTTCGACGATGAAGGCAATGACTGCGAGGACTATAAAAAAGAAAAATTGGAGTTGGGCGGACGTGATTAGCTTGTACGAGTTGAGAAGGCAGAAGAAGACTATCCATATAATGGCGACAATTAATAGTTGAGTAAATCCCATATCAGGAAACCATAAAAATTTGATCAGTTCAACGGTTGCCATTGTTTGAAAAGCTACCACTCCGACGTAGGGAAGAAGCAATACCCAGCCCCCGATAAATCCCCAGACGGGTCCCATTGCGGAACCAGCGTATATGAATGACCCACCTGTGTAAGGAAGCATTGGGCATAATTCTGCATAAATATATCCTATTGGAACGACAACGATTGCTGTAAGAACAAAGGCAAGAGAAATAGAAGATCCCGTTAGAGAAAACCACCAGGGCATCATCACCAGCCACGGACCAACGATGATTCCCGTTGCCATCGCCAGCATGGAAACCGGGCTCATTACCCTTGCCAGTTGTTTTTCCGCCATGTATAAACCTCCCTATCTTTTTAAATATTTGTTAAATTAACATAATACTCTGCCCTTATTTCCCAACATAACCTCACCGCAAAGAAAAATAATGATATAATTTCAGTTTGTACCTGAACTGTTGCCCCCCTTCTTTTTTGTTCCTTGATAACCCCCTCATGCTGCTGTCCAGAGCTCCCTTGTCAGGCCGGGGGAGCTTTCCCTCAAACGTTTTAGGCGCTCTTCAAACTTGCAGCATGTGTACAAAAATCTTTTATTGCAAATAACGTACCAATAAAAAACCCTGCCTGGATCCGAAAAAGTTTGGGCAAGATCCGAAAAATTGCAGATAAGGCATCTATTACGTAATATTTAAGCGCAATAGCAATCGGTGCTAAACTGCACGTACGCAGCATTTACGTCAGACCTGGTGTTAAGTTTTCTGGTTAGTGGTACTCCAAAAAGAGTACTTACCCTACAGAATACACAATTTTTTTAAGCAAAACTTTCTCATGCTTTACCGCATGTGTTAAATGCAACCCAGCATTAATAAATGGGGCTTGGGGAAGCCGATTACCAATAGACTCCAATTGCATTTACTGTCTTTTTAGAGCACTGCACCGGTGGCATCAAATTGTCTTATCCCATCCCCTGATTGCGTAGTATTCTTTCAACATGTAGGCCAGCTCATCTTTGGAAATAGAAGCTCCGCTTTCCGGAAGAGGCTGGTTGTGTAGTCGCGAGGGAAGGGTGTCGCTTTCTCGATTAAAGCCTTCGCGCAAGTTAAATAGGCGGGTCATAGTAATGATTTCGTTGGCCATCGAGCGCAATTCTTCAATTGAATAGTTCCAACCGGTGAGGGCTTTAATAAGTATCGGCAATTCTCCCCATTGCAGCATATCCCGGTAAAAGACGCAGTTAATGAGCGTATTAAAAATAGTCAGGCGGTCTTCGTAGTCAATATACAAACCGGCTTTGCCTTCAGTGGCGGAAGGGGGGATGATTCCAGCCAGTTCGGGTTTATAAAAAGTAGCCCTTAAGTGGCAGGCCCCGCGTGCCGAGGTAACATAGCCCAGGGCCATACCCTTCAGAACGCGGGGGTCATAGCCCGGGGGCTCCAGGCCTTTAACGTGTATGGCAATATCGACCAGATTTAATGTTTTTGCCGCCTGAATAATGCCGTCAGCCAGGATGGCCCCCAGGCCTTTCCGACAGGCCATTTCTTCCAGTAAGCGCGCAGCTCCGGCAGTGTTACCGTATGCGGGAAACCCTGGTTCTAATCCTGTTTCCCGTGCTTCCATGCTCAAGGCCACCAGGTTACCCGCCGAAATTGTATCCAGCCCCAGCCGATCGCACAGGTCGTTCAAGTAAATGATTTCTTCCAGGTTATTGATGCAGCACAATCCTCCAAAAGCATAAATGGTTTCGTATTCCGGTCCTTCGATTTTTAAACCGGCCCGGGGCCCCGATTTAATCGTGGTAAGCTTACCGCAGGCCAAGATACAGTTAGGGCACGACCTTGGCCTGACGTCAAAATTGTTGTTGGTGATGAAAGCTTCCCCGCTAATTTTTTCCCAGCCGTCGAAAACGCCCTGCGACCAGTAGCGGGTGGGGAATGCCTGTGCCGTATTCAGCAGGGCAACCGTCTGCGGCGTGCCGTATTTTCGAAAACTTTTCACGATGGGGAGATCTTTACTTGCAGCGAGAAGGCCGGAAATAAATCTTTTCAGCATTGTTTCGTCTCTGACGGGAGACGGCGTCTGGCCGTGAAAAACAACGGCCTTGACGTTTTTGCTGCCCAGGACCGCTCCCAAACCACCACGCCCGGCAGATCGCCAGTAGTTATTTTCCACGCAGGCCAGGCGGACCAAATTTTCACCTGCCGGCCCAATTACTACGGCTTGCGCGTCCTTTCCGTCCGCTCGCTCCAGAACAGCATCTTCAGCAGTATAGGTATCCTTTCCCCAAAGATCACGAGCGGAATGAAATTTAATAACCTGGTCAGAAACTTCAAGGAAAACCGGCTCTTTTGCCCTTCCTTCCACGATAATTGCATCGTAACCGGTAGCCTTAATTTTTGGGGCAACTTTCCCTCCTGCATAGGATTCCCCATAACCACCAGTCAGCGGAGATTTACTGTATAAACCGTAGCGGCTTGCTCCCGGCAGGCGCGTGCCGGTAGCCGGACCAACCACGAACACTAACTTGTTATCTGGACTTAAAGGATCTATACCTGCCGGGACATTATTAAGTAAAAGGTAAGATCCCAAACCTTTGCCTCCAAGGTAACGTTGTAAAATCTTTAGGGGTATTATTTCTTCCCTAAACGATTGGCTGTTCAGGTCTATCCTTAAAAGCTTGCCATGAAAACCTGTCACTTTGCTTCCCTCCATTTTGCACAAGCTTTAGGTAATGCAAAAAACATACTATAAACGCTGGACGTCTGTTACGACTACTAAGATATTGAAATGCCATTGGTTGGTTTTAATTATGGATTAGCCTCCAAAGCGCCGTGTATTTCCGCCTGTTCAACCATCGCCCGGAGGGCTCTTACCGAGGTAGAAGGGGGTATGGCGCATCCCGGGGCAATCATGTGGTACCCATCTGCAATAGCCTTGGATACTTCCTCTTTAATTTTATTCACATTTCCAGAAAATAAAGTGTTCGCAGTGTCGACACCGCCGATTATAGGGATAAACCTTTCAAATTTTTTTAACTTTTCAATGGCCTTAGGAGCATTAACTTTGGGATCTACGCTGATCATTGTTACGCCGAGACCCGCTATATCTTCAATTACATCGTCAAGCTTGCCGCAGATGTGAATTATGGTCGGTATAGTCTGAAGTTCAGCAAGAAGCTTTTTTTCGTAGGCAAACACTACTTCACGGTAAATTTTTGGACTAATTAAATCGAGAGAAGCCATCATGTCCTCGATACAAATAACATCAGCACCAGCTTTTATTAATTCTTTTGCTAAAAGGCTTCCGGCTGATACTCCAATTTCTAAAAAAGGTGTCACGAGTTGCGGCCTGCGAAAACTATTGCGCAATAAGGCGGTTACTCCGAGGAGGCTTCCTGCTATACTGTACGGGCCGTTGATACCTCCGATTATAAGTGCTTCCTCCCCGGTCATTTCTTTTAGTAGTTTTACAGCCTCAATTAATTCGCGAATTCTACCCCGTTCTAAATAGTTGGAAGGTATCTCCGGATGATCGCCAGGTTTGTAAGGACAGGAAGCAGGGCTTGGGAAATTATACCTGCCCCCATCTTTAATTTTACACCCCAAAGCCTCTGCTTCTACTGTTTGACAAAACGGTACGCGCACAGCATCAAAACCAAGAATGAAATGCGCACCAGATGCCAGACGGGCCATTTCTTGAGCGCGATAATGTGCTTCTGGCCAATGCGCATTTAGTTGTTCCATTTGTTCATAGGTCGCCGTCTGGTTGACACACAGGACAGGTAATCGATCGGCTTTTTCGCCTGACAGAACTTTAATTATTCTTTCACGGCCGGTGATTTCTCCCATCATAAGCCTCCTTGCCTGAATACTTTTCATTGGTGCTTTCAATGCTCTCCTAATTTACGTTTTCTATAAATTTATTTTGGGCGACCTAACCGTCTTCTGAATCTGTGATAAATGAGTTACATTTTTTAGGGGTTATTCTATCTTTAAAAAACCTCCTTCCTTTTTTACGCAAGTTTCCGTAGTTGTTTCCTATCACAACCTCTTATTGCGTAATATACCTGCAAAATACTAAGATAAACTCAGCCTCAACTGAGGAAGGTTTTTCTGCATTTTCTTTTCAATTAGTTAAAAATAGTCAGATAGTTTTCATATTCAATATACAAACTGGCTTTCCCTTTTATGGTGAAAAGGTAATTTATTCCAGCCAGTTCGGTTTGCAAAAAAGATAAGTCGAAGTTTGCAAACATCACCTGGCATTTTTAAAGGCAAGCCTAAGTTTTTGCCTCCAAGGCAGCTTTATAAGATTTTTTATGGGGAATATTTCGTTCCTGAATCTTAAGGGCTTGCCCCTGGAAACCTTTCCTTTTGCTTTTCTCCATTTAAGCCATGCAAAAAACATACCATGAAAACTTTTCTTTTTTGCATGGGCTGCAAATGGATTTAGATTGCTGAAATGTCAGCGAATAGCATTGCGTTTTAAAGATTTTTGTAAATATCATAAATGCATTCAAAAACAGTCATCTTCTTCTCGTCTTTATTTTTGAATTTAGATATAAAGGTAGGAAAATGATGCATTTACGCATTTTTTAAATGCCCGCCGGAATTGTATTTGATTGTTTTTATATTTTTTCACGAAGAAAATATTTGCCTTCAATCTACTGGTCATAAAAATTTTTCGATGTGAACAGTTTTAAACCTATCTCTTCAGAGCAGGCATCTTCGGTCGCTGTAAGAGCCTTGCGCATTGAACGCTTTGCGGGACGGGCAAATTTCGATTGAAAAATGCGCATTTGCAATTATGGTAATTGTATATTGTATTAGAAATGTTTTAGGGAATTTTACTTTTTGAGCCTTGTCACGACATAATTTCAACCTCAAAAGAGCAGGCCATTTAAATACTAAAGAGCATTAAAATTACATTTTTGCATCGGTAATGTATGTGTTGAAAGGCTGGCATAACTTTTGCAACTGAATTTACTGTAAATAACTCTTCATAGTTTACATTTTACTTTGACTACACCTTTTTGGCAGGGCTTGCTGTTTTAATCAAAAAGTATGTATTTGATTTTCGACCGAGAAAAGGAGGAACATATCCGTGCCTAGCGTAAGCCATACCTACGATAACAATAATGATCTCCTTAAATCGACCTTTCTCCAGGTTGAGCGGGCGGCCGGGCGCCTGAAGCTGGACACGGGTCTTTTAAAAGTCCTCAAAGAACCCAAGCGCATCTTGACGGTATCCGTACCCTTGCGCAAAGATGACGGCTCCCTGGAGGTTTACCAGGGCTACCGCGTCCAGCACAACCTGGCCCGGGGGCCGGCGAAGGGGGGCATCCGGTTCCACCAGGACGTTACCCTGGAAGAAGTAATCGCCCTGGCCTCCCTCATGACCTGGAAGTGCGCCGTCGTGGACATCCCTTATGGGGGAGCCAAAGGAGGGGTTATTTGCAACCCTAAGGAATTATCCACAAGTGAGTTAGAGCGCTTGACGAGGCGTTACGTCATTGAGATCAGCATTATCATCGGACCCGAAAAAGACATTCCCGCCCCGGATGTGAACACCAACCCGCAGGTGATGGCCTGGATCATGGATACCTTCAGTATGCAGCACGGCTACTCCATTCCGGCGGTGGTCACCGGCAAGCCCATCGAAATCGGCGGTTCCCAGGGCCGGAGCGAAGCTACCGGCCGGGGCTGCGTCTACAACATCGAGGAGGCGGCAGGTTGTTGCAATTTAAATTTGGCCGAAGCCACCGCCGCCGTGCAGGGATTCGGCAACGTGGGTTCCGTCGCCGCCTCCTCCCTAAACGACCTGGGGTGCCGGGTGGTAGCGGTCAGCGACTCGAAAGGCGGGATTTACTACGAAGGGGGCCTGGATATTGCAGAAGTGAAAGAGTTTAAGGAACGCACCGGAACGGTGGCCGGTTATCCCGACGCCACGCCGATTACCCAGGAGGAACTCCTCGCCCTGGAATGCGACATCCTCGTCCCGGCCGCTCTGGAAAACCAGATCACCGAGGCCAACGCCGCCGCGGTCAAGGCAAAAATCGTCGCCGAAGCCGCCAACGGCCCCACTACCGCCCGCGCCGACGACATCCTGCAGCAAAGGGGGATCATGGTTATCCCCGACATCCTGGCCAATGCCGGGGGCGTGGTGGTCTCGTACTTCGAGTGGGTCCAGGGGATCCAGCACTTCTTCTGGACCAGGGACGAAGTCAACAGGCAGCTGCGCCGCCGCATGGTGAGCAGCTTCCGGGAGGTTCACGAACTGTCCCGTCAGGAGCAGGTTTCCATGCGCACCGCGGCCTACATGATTGCTTTGGAGCGGGTGAAAAAGGCGATGCTCCTGCGGGGGCTGTACCCTTAAAATGGCGGGGGAAGAGCTGGTTGGTGCTTTTCTTTTTTAATCCAGCCCTGAATCGAGAATCTTTGCAAGTAAGATTTTCCATAGACCTTAAATTGAAGTTAGGGAGATGGGAACTTTGATAAATCTCAAGACTCAAGTACCAGGGCCGAAATCCTTGGAGTTGCTGGAGTTGAGAAAAAAGTACGTGCCCAGGGGTGTTTCCAACGCTTCCCCGATATTTGTGCGTGAAGCAAAAGGGTCGGTGGTTACTGATGTGGATGGCAACCGGTTCATTGACTTCGCCGGCGGCATCGGCGTGGTGAACGTCGGCCACTGCCCCGGCGACGTCGAGGGCGCGGTTAAAGAACAGCTGCAGCGCTTCGTGCACACCTGTTTTCACGTGGCCATGTACGAGCCCTACGTGCGGCTGGCCGAAAAACTGGCCGTCGTCACGCCCGGCGGCTTCCCCAAAAAGACCATGTTCGCCAACAGCGGCGCGGAGGCGGTGGAGAACGCGGTCAAGATTGCCCGCAAGTACACCAAAAGAACGAGCATCATCGCCCTTGAATGTGCCTTTCACGGCCGTACCCTGCTGGCCATGTCGCTGACCAGCAAGGTCCGGCCGTATAAATACGGGTTCGGGCCGTTCGCCCCGGACGTCTATAAAATTCCTTCGGCCTATTGTTACCGGTGCTATTTCGGGTTGGGCTACCCGGCCTGCGAACTCCGCTGTGTGCAGAATCTGGAAAGGTTCTTTACGGCCGAGCAGTCCGCCGACAATGTCGCAGCCCTAATTGTCGAGCCCGTCCAGGGCGAAGGGGGCTTTATTGTTCCGCCGCCGGAATTTCTCCCGGGGTTGAAAGAAATTTGCGCTAAATATGGCGTCTTGTTTATTGCCGATGAGGTGCAGACTGGTTTTGGCCGGACGGGGAAAATGTTTGCCTGTGAACATTATGGTTTGGCGCCGGACATCATCACTATGGCCAAGTCGCTGGGCGCCGGGTTCCCCATCAGCGCCGTCACCGGCCGGGCAGAAGTTATGGACGCCCCCGACGTTGGCGAAATCGGCGGGACTTACGGCGGCAACCCGCTGTCCTGCGTCGCGGCCCTGCGAGTGATTGAAAAAACGCAGGCGGAGGATTTGCCCGCCCGGGCCGCCCGCATTGGCGCCGTCATGCAAGAAGAATTAAAAGCTTTGCAGGAAAGGTACCCCGTGATCGGCGACGTGCGGGGCCTGGGGGCGATGGTGGCCGTGGAGCTGGTCAAGAACCGGCAGACGAAAGAACCGGCCAAAGAGGTTACCAGTCAACTGGTGGTGGAGTGCTATCGGCGGGGGTTGATTGTGATAAGCGCGGGTATTTACAGCAATGTGATTAGATTTTTGGCCCCCCTGGTAATCACCGACGAGGAGCTGAAGCAGGCGCTCTCTGTTTTGGGAGCGGCATTTGAAGCCGTAAGCGCGGGCGTTTAAGCCCTTTTCCATCCTTCCCCCGCATCCCTCCTGCGGATGCGGGGCTTTATTTTTTGGTTCGAAAATTCATTTACGTTTATAAAAAGGCAGGTTTGGTGAAAATAAATAAAAAAAGATGCAGGTGATTTAATGGCAGGTTCTTTGGTGAGCGCTAAAAAACGCTTCCTGGTCGTGTTTGCCGCGCTTCTTTGCGCCGGCCTGGTGCTGGCCTGGCGCCTGTCCTGCCCGCAGGCGGTGCAGGCGTACAAAAACGGCAGCCTGATTCGGCTGCACGTGGTTGCCAACAGCGACAGCCCCGTCGATCAGGCGATTAAATACCAGGTGCGCGACGCCATTGTCGGCGCCATGGCGGCAAAATTCGGCCGGGTTGAAAATGCGGAGCAGGCGCGCCAGGTAACGCAAGAAAACCTGGCTTATATTCAACAACTGGCTGTTCAAGAAGTTCGCTCCGCCGGAAAAAGTTACCCCGTTAAGGTAGAAATGGGCCGGTTTGCTTTTCCGGCTAAAACGTATCATCATTATCCCTGCGATTTTACCCTTCCCGCCGGGAATTACGAGGCGGTGCGGGTGATCCTGGGTCAGGGGGCCGGAGCCAACTGGTGGTGCGTTTTATTCCCGCCCCTGTGTTTTGTCGACCCCGGCAGCATAGAAATAAAAGCAGGTGAAGACGAGAAGAAAAAAGAAGAGCAGGAAAAAGTCCGGCTTGCCTCCCCTCTCCGGGAAAGCGGAACCGGCGGTGGAAACGCAATAACCGGTGGCGAAAGAGATAGTGAGCGCGGTGGTTCGGCCGGCGGCAGGCAGGAGGCTTCATCCGCCGGGGACGCTTCATCCGTCGCGGTTCCTGCTTTTAAACTGGTGGCGCCGGAGGCGGTGGCGGCCCTCAACTCCCTTCAAAGGAGCGAAAATGCCTGGACGATGACGGCCGGCGGCGAACAGGTGGAATTCCGTTTCAAGGTGTTGGATTTCATTCGTCAATCGGGAAGCTGGTTTAAGCATCTCCTGGGTGAGGAAAAGATGGGGAGCCGGGCGTAACAAGGGCACAAAGGCACAGAAGGAACAAAGGCACAGAAGGACAAAGGGACAAAGGGAAGGACAAAAGCGAAGAGGAGCAAAGGGCGAAAAGGCAAAAGGATGTAAGGAAAAAGGTACAGAGGAGCAAGAGGCATAAGACACAGAAGAGGGATAAAGGCATAAAGGCAAAAAGGTAAAAGACGCAAAGGCTTGGAGAGTTTGGTTTTTAAGCCATGGGCGTTGACGGCGAAGGCCCGCGATCTCAGTATTCAAATATGTACGGGAAAAATTTAAAAAGGCCCGTACATTTTATTTTTGTCCGAAAAAGGAAAGAGGATTTGCATCAAGAAATAATAGATTAATCTGCAAAAATAAAATATCTGGAAAAACAAAACGGGAGAAAGGCATCTCGATCGCAGCGTGCCGGCTAAAACACAAAAGTGTTGTGGAAGGAGGCTTTCTTGATGCGTTATACTCCTCCGGAGGAACTGGCCCAACGGACCCTTCGTTTGCAAAATTTGTTGCGGGGAAAAGGCATCGACGGCGCCCTGATCGTGCAGAACGCCGACCTTTTTTATTTTGCCGGCGTCGTCCAGCGGGCGCACCTGTTCGTTCCCGCCGAAGGAAAACCCCTGCTGCTGGTGAAGAAAAGTTACGCCCGGGCCAGGCGGGAGTCTGCCCTGGAAAACGTCGTTCCCCTGGACAACCCCCGGGATTTGCCGGTCGCCCTGGCCGCCCACGGGTTCGGCCCGCCCGCGTGCCTGGGCCTGGAACTGGATGTGCTCCCGGTCAATGAATACTTCCGGTATCAAAAAATGTTTCCGGCGGCCAAAATAGTGGATGTGAGCCCGCTAATCCGGCAGGTGCGGATGGTGAAGTCGGCCTATGAACTGGAACTGCTGAAAAATGCCGCCGCCCTGGGCCAGGCGATGTTTTCCCGGGTGCGGGAAGTGCTTCGGGAGGGGATGACCGAGGTGGAGCTGGCCGGTCAGCTGGAAGCCTATTACCGGCGCCACGGCCACCAGGGGTACGTGCGGACCCGCAGCTTTAACATGGAGATGGTTTACGGGCACCTGCTGGCCGGGGATAACTGCGCCGTCCCCAGTTTTCTGGACAGCCCCACCGGCGGGAGCGGGCTTAACCCCTCCTTTCCCCAGAGTGCGGGCTTTAGGGTAATCCGGCGGGACGAACCGGTATTGATTGATTACGTCACCGTTCTGGACGGTTACATGGTCGACCAGTCCAGAATCTTTTGCCTCGGCCGCCTGCCGGAAAAGCTCGTCCGGGCCCACCGGGCGGCCCTGGAAATCCAGGAACTGCTCAAGGAAAAAGGCCGCCCCGGGGCGGTCTGCGGCGAACTCTACGACCTGGCCGCAGGTGTGGCCGAAAAATACGGCCTGCAGGAATATTTCATGGGCTACCCCGAACCGGTTTCCTTCGTCGGCCACGGCCTCGGGATCGAGCTGGACGAACTGCCGGTGATTGCCCGGGGGTTTCAGGTGCCCCTGGAGGAGGGCATGGTCCTGGCCCTGGAGCCGAAGTTCGTTTTCCCGGAAGGGGGCGTGGGCATTGAAAATACTTTTGTGGTTACCCCGCGCGGGCTGGAGACGTTGACCGTTTTTGAAGAGGAGATCATATATCTATAGCTTTTGAACAAAACCCCTCCCCTGAAAATATTCCTTTGCCCGCCGTTCGTTTGCCGTCGCTAAAGAGCTCCGGGCTGACGAAACATCGGCCTGGTTCGGCGGGCCGGAAATTTTCATCCTCTGCCGGTGCCGCGAAAAAGCGGCATGGGGGTCTAGTTCCTATCTATCTTAAAACGGTTGGGGGGGGGGGAGCTACTATGGAAACCGGCGAATTAAACGCAGTTACCGGCGCTTTCGGCTATACCGGGAAATATATCACCCGGCGGCTGCTGGCGCTGGGGAAAAGGGTGATTACCCTCACCGGACGCCCCGGCTACCCGAACCCCTTTGGCGCTCAGGTACGCGCCTTCCCCTTTAATTTTGATCGGCCGGCGGAGCTGGCGAGAACCCTGCAGGGAGTAACAACCCTCTACAATACGTACTGGGTGCGCTTTCCCCACGGAGGAGTGACGTACGAGAGGGCTGTGGAAAATACGCTGGCGCTGCTCCGGGCGGCTGAGGAGGCCGGGGTGCGGCGGATCGTGCACATCAGCATTACCAACGCTGCCGAAGATTCCCCCTTACCCTATTTTAAGGGGAAGGGGCAGTTGGAGAAAGCCATCCGCAACTCCCGCCTGGCTTACGCCATTATCCGCCCCACGGTGATCTTCGGGCCCGAGGACATTCTCATCAACAACATCGCCTGGCTGTTGCGCAAATTCCCGCTTTTTGCCGTTTCCGGCGCGGGCGGTTACCGGCTCCAGCCCGTTTTCGTGGAAGATGTGGCCGAACTGGCCGTGGAAGCGGCGCATAAAGAGGAAAACGTCATTATCGACGCCGTGGGCCCCGAGGTTTACACCTTTAACGAACTGGTCCAGCTGATCGCCCGCAAGGTCCGCAGCCGGGCCCGCATCGTCCACCTGCCGCCGGTGCTGGTTCTTTTGCTGGGGAAAGTCATCAGTTATCTGGTTAAGGACGTGGTGATCACTCCGGACGAAATCGCGGGCTTGATGGCCAACCTGCTGATTTCCAAAAATCCTCCCACCGGGCGAACCCTTTTCAGCCGGTGGCTCGACCGGCACGCCGGAAGCCTGGGAACCGCGTACGCTTCCGAGTTAAGCCGGCATTATCGTTAAAATCTACGTCAGGAGGAATTTTTTCGTGCAGATCGGTCGTTTTTCTTACCAGGAAGAAACTTTTTTCGGAGTTGTGGAGGGGGATGTTGTTTTTCCGGTGACCGATCCTTTTCACTCTCTGGAGCCGCTTTCCGGGCGGAAGCTGCCCATGGCGGAGCTGGTGCTGCTGGCGCCCTGCCGGCCCGGCAAGGCGGTCTGCGTGGGCCTGAACTACCGGGACCACGCCCGGGAGCTGGGGATGGCCCTGCCGGAGGAGCCGGTCCTGTTTTTAAAGCCGCCGACCGCGGTGATCGGCCCCGGCGAGTCCATCATTTATCCGGACATGAGCAGGCAGGTGGATTACGAGGCCGAACTGGCCGTGGTGGTGAAAAAGGAAGCCCGGCACGTGCGGGAAGAGGAGGCGGCCGGCTATATCCTGGGTTACACCTGCGCCAACGACGTTACCGCCCGGGACCTGCAGCGCAAGGACGGGCAGTGGACCAGGGCCAAGTCCTTCGACACCTTTTTGCCCCTGGGCCCATACATCGAAACCGATCTCGACCCGGGCTGCCAGGAAATCTCGCTATACTTAAACGGTGAGCGAAAACAACATTCCGCTACCGATCAGCTGATCTTTCCGGTGCCCCGCCTGATCGCCTTTATTTCCCGGATCATGACCCTTTTGCCCGGGGACGTCATCCTTACCGGCACGCCCGCCGGCGTAGGCCCCGTGCAGCCGGGGGACGTGGTGGAAGTGGTCATCTCCGGCGTCGGCCGGCTCATCAACCGGGTGGCCGCAAATCAACGCCGGCACATTTGAGCGTGGCCGGACGCGCCGAGAATTTTTTAGTTATTGATTACCTATTGGGGATTTGCGGTTGCAAGGGTGGCGAATTGGCCGGCGCAGATACGGTACTGTAGGAAGGAGAGAAAAAAATGAATGTAATCGAAGCTCTTAACTCCCGACACTCCGTGCGCGCTTTTAAGCCAGATCCGGTGACCAAAGAAACCCTTCTCAAGATTATCCAAGCGGCGAACCAGGCGCCCTCCTGGGGAAACAGCCAGCCCTGGGAAGTCTTCATTGCCGGGAAGCTGAAAAAATCAGGAGCGGTGATGCTTTAGAGAACGATTCCGGAAGGTGACGGGAAGGGTTCTTCAGGATCGGCAGCGCCCCGGCTTTTTCAGCTTAAAAAGAGCTGCTTTTGGGCTTGCGCTTTGTCGATCACGTCGACCATGCTCTTGACCAGGTAGCCCTCTTTTTCGTCAACGGTAATGTACCTAAAACCGTCCACCTCGGGGATTTTGCGCCCCGCCCGGTCCAGGAAAAAAGAAGTGCATTTCATATCTTTTGTGTCCGGCAATTCCTTTCGCACCAGGGCAAAAAGGTGCAAATCTTTTTCTTTGGTGTATGGGTGGCGGCCGAGATCGATAAGTTCCTCTTCCCTGATCATTAGCCCGGTTTCTTCGGCCGCTTCTCTTGCGCATGCCTTGACCGGCTCTTCGTTCTCACCGACCAGCCCTTTGGGAATATCGTAAAAATTTTGCGGCGTTAAATAACAAATTCTTAATTCCTTAATTCTTATACCCTGCCCTTTTCCGCGGCGATGCGCATAAACTGTTCCCGCTTTGTCGGCAGGGGCGCGTGCAAAGCCAGGCGGCGCTGCATGGTGATGGCCCCGCTGGGGCAGGCGGAGGCGCACACCCCGCAACCGATGCACTTTTCTTCGTTTATTTAAAAAGATTGTTGTCAAATTTGCAAAGGCCTGATAAAGTCAAATTAGTTATATCAGCTACAAGTTTTGGCCAGGAAGGGAAGTAATGATGATAGTCAGCTCGGGTATTGTTGGCGCAAAATTAAAAGATTTTAAAACCATGATAACATGGCGGAGAACCACCAATTACGCTGCTTCAATCAACGACTTAAACCCTTGTTACCTGGACGACACAAGAGAAAGCGGGATCGTCGCCCCGCCGATGTTTGCCGTTGCGGTAACCTGGCCCGTCCTCGAAAACATAAACAACTACCTGGAAACGCCATGGATCAACGAAGTATTCAATTCGATGGTTCATTATATTGAACATATAGAATTTCAGAGGTTAATTACCCCGGGAGACCGGCTGACGGTCAAGGGGGAGGTGGCAGCGGTTGTCCCCCATAAGTCCGGAACTTTGTTGACGATTAAGTTTGAGGTTGGCGATTGCGAAGGTTTACCGGTCTTTACAGAATATACGGGCGCGCTGCTTCGGGGGATTAAATGCGACGGCGCGGCAGGAGCTGGTAATATACCCCAAATACCGCATTTGGAACCGGTCCCGGCCCCTGTTTGGGAGGTAGAAGTGCCCATAGAAAAAGCGGCCCCTTACGTTTATGACGGGTGTAATAACATCGTTTTCGCCATCCATACGTCTCCCAAATTTGCCTCTACTGTCGGCCTGCCGGGGATTATTTACCAGGGGACGGCCACCATGGCCCAAGCGGTGCGTGAACTGGTAAACCGCGAGGCAGGGGGCGATCCGGCTAGACTGAGGGTGATTTCTGGCCGTTTCGCCGGGATGGTCTTTCCGGGCAGCACGATTAAGGTCCAGCTGCAGAATCGCAGGGAAACGGACAAGGGTGCGGATTTATTCTTCAGGGTGCTCAATGAACAGGGGCAGGAGGCTGTCAGAAAGGGATATGCGAGATTGGCTTTTTAAAATAAAAAATTTCTTAGGAGGCGGTTCAAATGGTTAATCATCCGGAATGGAAATTGCCGTTGGCGAATTCCTACGTAGAAAAGTGGGCCGGGGAAGCTCCTGAGCGGGTCGCCCTAATCCAGCATGAGGAAGGAAGATCCTTAACCTACAGTCAGTTTAACGCCATGATCGATCTCTTTGCTTTAAAACTTTTAGCGATGGGCATCCGTAAAGGTGACCGGGTAGGTACCATGTTGCTCTTGTTCCCCGAGCATCTCGCCTTAATGTACGCCTGCTTCAAAGTCGGCGCGATTATCGCCCCCCTCGACGTCCGCCTAAAAGAAGGGGAAGTAATAAGGGATTTGGGTAAAATAAAGCCGAAAGCCTTTTTCTTTCACGGAAAGACGCCGGTCCGCGACTTCCGAGAAGTGGGCCGGGCGGTTCAGCAAAACTGCCCCTATGTGGAACACCTGGTGCAGTTGACCCCGACTTCCCAGCGTGATGATATTTTGGAAGGGGCTCTCAACTTTGTGGAAGAATTTGACGGAGCCAGGCTTCTTGCCTTGAGGAACGATCGACAGTTAACCACTTTGCTTGCTGATGTTTACTCCTCGCTCGATACCCGCAGCGCCGCACTCATCATCTTTACCACCGGCACGACCGGAGAGCCGAAGCCGGCGGTGCTCTGCCACGAAAACATCATCGTTCAAAACGAGGTTTTAGCCAGGGGGATTGGCTTAAGGGGTGAGAATATGAGGTTTGTCTGCAACATGCCCTGCAGCCACGTTGCCGGCACCAGCGAAGGGCCGATGACAACCTTCTACGTGGGGGGCACGGCCATCCTGCTGCGCATCTTTGATCCCCGGATGACCCTTGATGCCGCTCAGAAGTGGAAAGCAACCGCTTTGGGAATGATCCCGACTCAGTACCGGATGATCTGGAACCTGCCCGAATACAAGGATTATGACTTAAGCAGTTTGAGGCTTGCCATTTATGCAGGCGCCTCCGTCGACGTTCAATTTCTCCAGGAGTTGTCGAAAATGGCTCCTTATTTCGGGACCGGCCTGGGTATGACCGAAAACGCAGGGTTTGCCACATTTACGCCGCGGGGGATCAGCGTGGAAGAGATGGCCGGGCAGGTAGGCCGCGCTTTTCCGGATGTGGCGCAGGTCACCGTGCGCAAGCCGATGAACGCGGACGGTACGGCCGGCGAGGAACTGCCGGACGGGGAAATCGGCGAAATATGCTATCATCCTCCTATAGTTTTTTTGGGATATTATGATCAACCGGAGGAAACGACCAAAGTTATTTCCAAGGAAGGCATCCTTTATACGGGCGACATGGGCTATTTTAAGGATCTAGGCTCATACCGGGCTCTGTACCTTGCCGGAAGGCGCAAGTTCATGGTGAAGCAAAAAGGTTACAACGTTTTTCCTGACGAGGTGGCAGCTCACATCGGGACTCATCCTAAGGTGGCACTGGCCGAAGTGGTGGGAGCGCCTCACCGCCTGTTCGACGAAGGGATAATCGCTTTCGTGCAGCCCAGACCGGGAACCAATCTTACCGGGGAAGAGATAATGGCTTACTGCCGGGACATAGCCTCTTATAAGCGGCCCCAGCACGTGGTGATTTGGCCGGAAGACAGGCCCTGGCCTCTGTCGAGAACTGGAAAGGTGAATAAAATTCAATTGATGGAGCTGGCCAAAAAGGTCATTGAGGATTTGCGGAAAGAAGGAAAGTGGGACGCCCAGTAGAGTGGGCTGGCTCGTACACTAACATGGAGGCGCTATGGCCCTTGTGAGGGGTAGGATGAAAAGAGTGCCCGTGTCTGAGTGTATGGGTGTGCGGCAATCCTTCTCGCGGAGTGGCAAAAGTTAAGGTATTTTCTGGACATAAGACAGGCAGGCAGAAACCAACCTGCCTTATTTTTTTATCAACAACTTGGTAAAAAAGTTTTCTCATTGTTTAAAAAGTTCGCAGCCTACCTATGAGATGTAAAAAATCGTTGACAAATTTAACGGTTCTGATAGAATTACGATCAGGTAAAAGCTCAGAGTCGTTAGCCAAAAGGGAGCTGACCCGGTGCTTGCGCTGGCAGGCATGCTGGATTGGCTCCTTTTGTTTTTAGGGGAGGTCTGAAATTGGCACTGGCCGGGAAGACGTCGCAAGATTGGCCGAAGGAAGTAGTGAGCCTGGACGGGGAAAGTCTAAACGTAGAGCAGGTAATCCGCGTTGCTTTGCACCATGCCCCGGTGGTTCTGGACCCGGCGGCCCGCCAGCGGATGGAGAAGACGCGGCAAATGGTCGAACAAATTGTCGCCGAACAGCGGGTGGTGTACGGGATAAACACGGGATTCGGCAAGTTTAGCAACTTTTTGATTTCGTCCGCCCAAACCAAACAGCTGCAGAAAAACCTGATCATGAGCCACGCAGTGGGCACGGGGCCCCCTTTCAAAGCGGAGATCGTCCGGGCAGCCATGCTTTTGCGCGCCAATACTTTAGCCAGGGGTTATTCCGGAGTGCGTCCGGTAGTAGTCGAATATTTAATTAAGCTCCTCAATAAAGGCGTCCATCCGGTGGTGCCGGAGAAGGGCTCTGTAGGAGCCAGCGGCGATCTGGCGCCTCTGGCCCACATTGCCCTGGTGCTCTTAGGTTTGGGGGAAGCGGAATACGGCGGTAAAAAAATTAGCGGCGCGCAAGCCCTGGAGCTGTTGGGGCTTCCTCCGCTCGTCCTTCAAGCTAAGGAAGGTCTGGCCTTAACTAACGGGACGCAGGTCATGAGCGGCCTTGCTTGCCTGGCGGTTTACGAAGCCGAAATAACGGCAAAGACAGCCAGTATTGCCGCCGCTCTGGCCGTGGAGGCGCTGGATGGAGTAGCTGCAGCCTTTGATCCGCGCGTGCAGAGGGTGCGTCCCTACGTCGGCCAGGCGCGGTGTGCTGCTCACATCCGCCAATTGCTTGCCGGAGGCGAGATTGCCAGCCGAACGATCCAACCGCGGGTGCAGGATGCTTATACTTTGCGCTGCACCCCTCAGGTGCACGGCGCCACCCTGGACGCAATCGACTATGTAAAAGGTGTGCTGAAAGTAGAGCTTAACTCCGTCACCGACAATCCCCTGCTTTTCCCGGAGGATGGGGAGGTTATTTCCGGAGGGAACTTCCACGGCCAGCCGCTGGCTCTGGCTCTGGATTTCCTGGGCATCGCGGTGGCGGAGCTGGGGAGTATCGCCGAGCGGCGCATCGCCCGCCTTCTGGACCCGGCGTTGAGCGGCCTGCCGGCTTTTCTCACCGCGCACGGCGGGCTGAACTCCGGGTTGATGCTCACCCAGTACACGGCAGCCGCCCTGGTTTCCGAAAACAAGGTGCTGGCTTCCCCGGCCTGCGTGGATTCCATTCCTACTTCAGCCAACCAGGAGGATCACGTCAGCATGGGTCCGATCTCAGCCCGCAAGGCCGGAGAAATCATTAGAAACGTCCAGCAAATTTTGGCTATCCAGCTGATTTGTGCCGCTCAGGCCGTTGACCTGGGCGCGCGGCGGAAAATGGGCCGAGGCACCGCCAGGGCTTACGCCGTAATCCGGGAGGAAATCCCGTTCCTGGAGCGAGACCGGGTATTGTACCCGGATTTGCAAAAAGCCCTGGAGCTGGTGCAAAGCGGGAGGCTCCTGCAGGCGGTGGAAGACGAGGTAGGGCCGCTGCTGTAGTTGGCTTTTTTTAAAAATTTTTTGTCCAGGTTGTTAAATTTTAAGAAGGAATTTTTTAAGAAGCAGCGAAGTACTAGTATACAAGTGATATACAGGCAGTATTAGATCTTCACAATTTCTACTTTTTTAAAAACAAGCTGTTTCGTACCTGCTTGCCCCGGAGATATATTTCCAAGGTGGATCAATTTCACATCTGCTGTAGTGAATCACGGCCGCGGCATAAAACTTCATGAATTTACTTGAAGGAGGTGTTTTTCACGAAAGATTATCTTTGTTTCCCATGCGTTAATTATTAATTAAGACAAAAAGGAGGTAAATTTGGAATGAAAAAAGTGTTTGCAGTTGCTTTGGTGTTTATGGTTATATCCTTAATGGCCGGTTGTTCCCAGAAAAAAGAGCCCGCTGCGCCCGAAAAAAAGGCGGCACCAGAAAAGATAGTTATCAAGCTTGGTCATGTGGAGGCAGAAGACCGCTCCACTCATATGGCTTGTGTAGAGTTTGAAAAGTATGTTGAACAACAGTCACAGGGGAAAGTGGATGTTCAGCTTTTTCCCAACGGACAGCTGGGTGGAGACAGGCAAATGACCGAGGCTGTGGCTTTGGGCACTATTCAAATGACTCTGCCGGCAACAGCTGTTCTTACTACCTATAGTCCTAAATTTGGTATTCTTGATATGCCGTTTATCTTTAAAAATGCGCAGTCCGGTTTTAAGGCCCTTGATGGCGAACTGGGTGCCAAACTGAATGAACTTCTTAAGCCGGTGGGAATATATTGTTTCGGTTATAATTACAACGGTGCAAGGAATATATCTAACAACGTTCGTCCTATCAATGAACCTAAAGATCTTAAAGGTATAAAAATGAGAGTGATGGAAAGCCCGGTATATATTGATTTGTTCAAGTATTTGGGCGCCAATCCAACACCCATGAGCTTTGGCGAAGTTTATACCGCATTACAGCAAGGTACTGTTGATGGACAGGATAACGGAGCCTCGTTGACATATGCAACGAAATTCTATGAGGTACAGAAATACTATAGCCTTACAGGGCACACACTTTCTTTTTTGGCAGTAATCATCAACGACAAGTTTTATAAAGGTTTGCCGGAGGACATTCAAAAGATTATTGCCGAGGGTGCCAGGAAATACTTGATTGATTATCAGCGGGAATTAGAGACCAGGGATGACTCCAAATATATTGAAAAACTTAAAGAAGCCGGCATGCAGGTAAATGCGATAACCCCGGAAAACCATGAGAAGTTTGTGGAAGCTCTCAAACCCATGTATGAGAAGTATAAGAAAGAAATTGGACAGGAAATGTTTGATTTGGTCGCTAAATACAACCGGTAAAATACAACCAAATAAAGAGGAAGAGGAGAGGGGGACGCCCTCCCCCCTCCTTTTCTTACTGTGCACCTGATTTTCATTGAAAAGTCCCAAGGGGGTGAGTGTACCTGAAAAGACTGGGTGAGGCTTATAACAAGCTGGAAGAATATCTGCTGGTGGGCAGCCTTGTTATTACAGTATGCTTAATTTTTCTTCAGGTTGTAATGAGGTATGTTTTCAATTCTTCGCTTTCCTGGAGCGAGGAATTGGCCCGTTATATATTTGTGTGGCAGATCTGGCTGGGGGCAAGTCTCGGTGTGAAAGAGGGCAAACACATCCGGGTGGAGCTGATCTACAGTTATTTTTTTACAGATAAAGAGAAATATAAAGGGAAATATGTAGTCGAAATTATAGCAATCATTATATGGTTTGCCTTTTGCCTTTTCCTGGCTGTCAACGGGACTCAATTGGTGCTGGATTTAATGCAAAAGAAATCGTTATCTCCGGCTATGCGCATTCCCTTGTATGCGGTTTATGCCTCGGTACCGGTTGGCAGCGGCATTATGGGCTTGCGTTTGCTGCAGCAAATATGTGCTAAAGTGGCGCTGTCTAGAGAAGAAGGGAGCAAGGCATAACATTTATGGAACTAATTCTATTGTTTGGATCGCTTTTTCTCCTGATTTTTTTAAGTGTCCCTATAGGCATGGCGATCGGCATTGCCACGACACTTGCTCTGTTTCTGTTTTCCGATATTCCCTTGGTGCTTGTTACCCAGAATGCTTTCGCGGGCGTCGACTCTTTTCCTTTGATGGCGATACCTTTTTTTATCCTGGCGGGTAATTTGATGAGTAACGGGGGTGTAGCCCGCCGCCTGTTGAATTTTGCCAATCTATGCATCGGAGCAATTACCGGCGGATTAGGTATGGTGACAACTGTGGCCTGTATGTTTTTTGCAGCCATATCCGGTTCGGCTGTGGCCACAACTTCAGCTATCGGATCATTTATGATCCCTGCCATGAAAGAGAAGAAATACGATATTGGTTTTGGCGCTTCGCTGGCTGCAGCTGCCGGAACGATAGGAGTTATTATTCCGCCGAGCATCCCTTTTGTAATCTACGGGGTGGTTGTGGGTGTTTCGATCAGCGACCTTTTTATAGCGGGCCTGGTGCCAGGTATTTTGATGGGAGTTTTGCTGTTAATTACCTGTTATCTTTTGGCTAAAAAATATGGTTACAAAGGTACGGGACACTGGCCGACGAGGAGCGAATTGTGGTCAGCTTTCAAAGGGGCGATCTGGGCGCTGTTGGCTCCGGTAGTTGTCCTGGGGGGCATATACGGGGGGGTATTCACGCCCACCGAAGCGGCGGTTATCGCCGTGGTATATTCGTTAATTATCGGAATGTTTGTCTATAAAGAATTAAATTGGAAAGGGGTTTACAAAGCCCTTTACGATACGATGGTAATCAATGGGGTAACTACCTTTATGGTAGGGCTCTCCGTGGCTTTCGCCAATTACCTCAGCTTACAGCAATTACCTGCAAAAATAACCCGGCTCCTGCTCGGAATAACTGATAACGGTATTCTTATCCTGTTGATCATTAATTTGTTCTTGCTTATCGTTGGCTGTCTTATTGACAATATTCCGGCTACCATCATTTTAGCTCCCATTCTCCTTCCTGTTGTGGTTAAGCTGGGCATGTCGCCCATCACTTTCGGCGTAATGCTGACGATGAATCTGGCGATCGGATTCATAACGCCGCCGTACGGGATAAACCTCTTTGTTGCTTCGGCGATATCCGATATTCCGATGGAACGAATGGTGAAATCGATCAAATGGTTTTTGCTGGCGTTGATAATAGCTTTGGCAATTACAACTTACGTGCCCGCCGCTACCATGTTTTTGGTAAAACTGCTCAAGTAACGAGGAATGCCTTAGCCAGGAATCAAAGGGAGAGAGGGGTATCCCAGTTGGTTGAGCTGCCATGGGGAAAAAATAACAAAATAAGCGTTCGGCTGCCGGATAAGTGGGTAATGCTACGAGAGTTGCTGCCCAACCCCGTTCCTGCTGTTTCGAATCTGGAGGAAGCGGCGTGCGCGGCTTTGGCCGATCCGGTGGGAAGGCAGCCGCTTTCGTCCATGAGGCTCAAGGAAAAGCGGGTAACCGTCGTGGTTGACGACCTGACCCGCCCGACTCCTGTAAAGACACTCCTGCGCTGCGTGCTCGCAGAGCTGAAACTTGCAGGGGTTGATGCTGCCGGGGTAAAGTTCTTGATCGCCCTGGGTACGCACCGGGCGATGACGGAAGAAGAGATCGGGGAACGGCTTGGCATTGAGAATCCGGAAATTGCCCGTGTTTACAATCACGATTGCTATAATCAGCACGAACTCGTTGCTGTGGGGACTACGGCTGGCGGATTTCCTGTGGTTTTGAACAGGCATCTGGTGGAAGCGGAAATTGTGGTGCTGGTCGGCACCATAGAGCCGCACCTTCTGGCAGGTTTTTCCGGGGGGCTGAAAAATATTATTCCGGGATGCGCCGGTATTGCGACCATAGCTGCTACGCATCTGACGGGACCGGCGGCAATGAGGTTTAAGAGCGTTGGTCTCGTGGGAGAGGAGTGTCTGACGCGACGGGAATTGGAGCGGGCAGCTCTGCTTGCCGCAAAGGAATTTTTTATAGTAAACACCGTCTTGAACCCCGATGGAAGCGTTGCCCATGTCGTGGCCGGCGATCCGATCAGGGCGCATCGGCAGGGCTGCCGCCTGGCGGCCCGGATTTACGGAGTGAAGATAGAGGAAAAAAGCGATGTGGTCTTTCTCGGGTCCCATCCCATGGATTTTGATTTTCGGCAGGGAACCAAGTGCCTGGCGCACGGAAGGGCGGCAGTAAAGGAGGGAGGGATTCTGATCGCATTTTTACGTTGCGAGGCGGGGTTGGGTGATCTGCGCATACCCCCGGCGTTTCTGCCCCTTAAGTTAACGCGTCTCTGCCTTACTGCGTGTACCACCGATGAGTTTGTGACGCTGCGGGAAAACGTTGTCGGGGTTTTGGATCAGGACACGCGGTATATGTTGGAATTTCTTACAGAAATAGCAAGGTACCACCATGTGCTGGTATACGGTCCGAACCTGCCTGAAGAACTTGCAAGCGGGCTGGGGACCCTTGAGTTGTTCGACCGGGTGGATGGACTTATGAAGAGGGCCGCAGAAATCGCACCGGAAAGGGCCACAGTTTATTCGTTGCCTTTCGGTGGAGCCACTTATATAATGCAATCGTAGGAGGTACCAAAGTGTATTTAACACCTGAAGAAAAGAAAATGCTGGCCGGTGACTATGGTGAAGGAACGGCGCTTGCCATGAAGGTTCTTGTAGCCATTGGCGAGGCCTTTGGGGCGGAAAAGATGGTCGAAATCAGCAGAGCCCACGTGGCTCTCAGCAACCAGGACGCCGATCTCTGGTTTGTTGAAAAACTGGTTGCTGCGGGTGCCAGGTGCAGGGTGACGCCTACAGTCAATCCCGGTTTCAACAGCGACTACTTCCGGCAAGCCGGGATGGTTAGCGTGGAAGATGCCGGGATTATGGAACGGACTTATAGAGCCTATCAATTAATTGGTGCCCGCTTATCTTTCAGTTGTACGCCTTATTTGTTTGATAACATACCGCGCTTGGGTGAAGTTGCGGCCTTTTCTGAATCCAGTGCCACCCCTTACGTTAATTCCGTATGGGGCGCAAGAAGCAATCGAGAATCCGCGCAGAGCGCCTTGTGTGCGGCCATTGCGGGCCGTGTCCCGGAATATGGCCTGCTTTTGGATCAGAACCGAAAAGCTCAGGTTATCGTAGAAGTAGAAGCTGACATGTCAGATGATTTTTCTTACCAGCTGTTGGGGTATTGTGTTCCCAAAAAAATCGGGCACCGGATTCCCGTGTTTACGGGAATACCGCCCAAGGTCACCCCTGAGGCATTAATGAACCTTGGTGCCCAGCTTAATACTGCCGGCGCTGCCCCTTTATACCACATAGTGGGCGTTACTCCCGAAGCGCCTGACCTGGAAGCGGCCCTGGGCGGCAGAAGCCCGGAAGCAGTAGTAAAGATCGCGGATAAAGATTTGGCCGAGACCCTGCAGGCCATTTCCAGCCCCGGAGGGCGGATCGATTTTGTTATGTTTGGATGCCCGCATTACTCCTTAAGACAAATCCAGGAGGTGGCGAGCCTGTTAGAAGGCAAAAAGTTGCAGGCAGAACTGTGGATTTTAACCTCCAGCTACAATAAAGAAATGGCGCGACGGATGGGATTACTGGAGATTATTGAAAAAGCGGGCGGTCATATTGTAGATGATACGTGTGTTGATCAACCCTGCTGGCATCACCTGGCAGGAAAGCTCGGAGCCACGGATTCACCGAAGTGTGCTTACTATACGAAACGCAGGCAAATGAGGTTTGTTATCCGCAGCCTGCGGAATTGCGTGCAGGCAGCCTTGAAAGGGGAAATAGAATGACTGAAATCTACACTTTCCGGTGCCATAAAATATCAGGGGGAGTCGCCGAGGGTGAGGCGCTCAAATCATCAGATGACATCTGCTTCTACCTGATCGATCCGAAAAGCGGCACTGTGATCGAAGAAGGCCATGCTGCAGCCGGAAAGAAAGTGGGGGGAAAGGTGCTGATTTTTCCCTCCGGAAAAGGAAGTTCGGTTGTTCAGGCCGACGGGCTCTATCAACTAAGCGTTCATGGCAATGCTCCAAAGGCGATGATCATAAAATTTCCTGACCCCGTGCTGGTTGCCAGTTGTATAATTATGAACATTCTCCTGGTGGACCGGGTGGACGAGAAATTCTACGCTCTTGTTGAAGATGGCGACGTCATCCGGGTAGATGCCGACCAGGGGATAGTGTTGCTCAGTAAAAAAGGTGGTTAGCCTGCATGTTAACCGCTTGCAACAATTTAGCGGGTTTAATCCTGAGTAAATTACAGGTTGATTGAGTGAAGAGATTCGCAAACAGCCGGCAATCCTAGATAATGCTGGAGCGTTTCCGGAAAGTTACCTGGTTTTTTGAGAGGGGGATATTTGTTATGAGTCGTGTGGTTAAGGCACCTCGCGGCACCCGGCTTTCGTGCAAGGGATGGGTGCAGGAAGCCGCCCTGCGGATGTTGATGAACAACCTCGACCCGGAAGTGGCGGAAAAGCCGGAAGAGCTGATCGTGTACGGGGGCGCCGGCAAGGCCGCCCGTAACTGGGAGTGCTATGATGCTATCGTCAGGGCGTTGAAGGAACTGGAGAATGACGAGACCCTTTTGGTGCAGTCGGGAAAACCGGTGGGGGTGTTTAAAACCCATGCCGATGCTCCCCGGGTATTGATCGCCAACGCCAACCTTGTCCCCGCCTGGGCCACCTGGGAGAAATTCTGGGAACTGGAAGCCAGAGGACTCATCATGTTTGGCCAGATGACGGCGGGAAGCTGGATCTACATCGGTACCCAGGGCATCCTGCAGGGCACCTACGAAACCTTTGCCGAGGTGGCCAGGCAGCACTTCGGCGGCACCCTTGAAGGTAAGTTTGTTCTTACGGCCGGCATGGGCGGCATGGGCGGCGCCCAGCCCCTGGCGATTACCATGGCCGGGGGAGTGTGCCTGGACGTGGAAGTGGACCGTTCCCGCATCGAGCGGCGCATCCAGCAGCGCTACTGCGACCTGATTACCGACAGCCTGGATGAGGCCTTACAATTGGTCAAGAAATTTACCGCCGCCGGGGAGGCCAGGTCCATTGGCCTTGTGGGCAACGCCGCCAAGGTCCATCCCGAACTGGTGCGCAGGGGCGTCATCCCCGACGTGGTCACCGATCAAACCTCGGCCCACGATCCCGTCAACGGTTACGTACCTCACGGGATGACCCTGGAAGAAGCCCTGGACTTAAGGAAGCGGGATCCTCAAGAGTACAGGAAACGGGCATTGGAGTCAATAGCCGTCCACGTCAGGGCCATGCTGGACATGCAGAAGAAAGGCGCCGTGGTCTTTGACTATGGGAACAACATCCGGGCCTTTGCCGAATCCCAGGGGGTGGAGAACGCCTTTGATTTTCCCGGCTTCGTCCCGGCGTACATCCGCCCGCTGTTCTGCGAGGGCAGAGGGCCTTTCCGTTGGGTTGCTCTCTCGGGGGACCCTGAAGACATCTATAAAACCGACGAAGTGGTAATCAGGGAATTCTCATCCAACAAGGCGCTGGTCAACTGGATTAGAATGGCGAGGGAAAAGGTGGTCTTCCAGGGCCTGCCCGCGCGGATCTGCTGGTTGGGGTACGGCGAACGGGCGCGTTTCGGCAAGATCATCAACGATATGGTCAGGAGCGGGGAACTTAAAGCTCCCATCGTAATCGGCCGGGACCACCTGGACTGCGGGTCGGTGGCTTCGCCTTACCGGGAGACCGAGGCCATGAAGGACGGCAGCGACGCCATCTCCGACTGGCCGATCTTAAATGCTCTGATCAACGCGGTGGGCGGCGCTTCCTGGGTATCGGTCCACCACGGCGGCGGGGTGGGCATTGGGTACGCCCAGCATGCCGGCATGGTGATCGTAGCGGATGGCACTAAAGAAGCCGAGGAGCGGCTACAGCGAGTGCTTACCACTGACCCTGGCATGGGTATTATTCGCCACGCCGATGCCGGATACGAAAAAGCGATCCAGGTGGCTAAGGAGAAGGGCGTCAAAATTCCTATGCTAAAATAGTTCATTGGTCAGAGATTAAGAGAAAAGTTTTTTGCACCAGGATCATTTAAAAATACTCCAGGGGAGAGTAGGTATGTCCGAGCTTGTTGCGAATTTAGAGAAGCTCCGGAAACAAAAAAAAGTTAACCTGGCCCGATCGGCTTACGAGCAGATAAAGGAAGCGATTGTTTACGCCAAGTTCAAACCCGGCGAGTGTTTGAGCGAAAATATGCTGGCGGAGGTCCTGGAGATGAGCCGCACGCCGGTCCGGGAGGCGCTGAAAGAACTGACGAATGAAGATCTTGTCGAAATTGTTCCCGGCAGAGGAGTAATCGTTAAAGATATTTCCAGAAAAAACCTCAAGGAAATTTTCGAGCTGCGCAAGGTTCTGGAATGTCTGGCCGCCGAAACGGCCATAGCAAATTTGACGGAAGCTGAAATCTTAAACTTGGAAAATGACTGGTTGACAATTATGACTAAAATAAACCAGGGGGAAAAAGTTGCCTGGGAGCACGTCAGCCGCTGCGACAATAAGCTCCATTCAACAATTATTAATAACTGCGATAACTCTTATTTAAAAGATTTTATGAAGATTTTAAACCAGCAGATTTTAAGATATCAATTGCTTACGGCCCAGGCGTTGGACGACGTAAAAGACACCGTCAGGCAGCACCTGGAAATAATTAAATTGCTCAAAGAAAGGGATCCCGGGGCGTTGATTCCGGTGCTCAGGGAGCACATTGAACTGGCGGAGAGAATTATTCTTAAAGGACGGTTCTGAACTGTCTATTCATTGCTAAAGTGCAGATATACGGAAGGTATTTAGTTGATTGAAACGTTGTTCGCGAGTTGATAGTCTTTTTTCCAAGGGGGTCAAACATTTGCCCAAAATAGTCGAATGCGTCCCCAACTTCAGCGAAGGCCGCCGCCCCGAAGTGGTCGCGGCGATCGTGGCGGCCGGCGCGGCGCACGGGGTGAAGATCCTGGACTGGACCTTAGACGCCGACCACAACCGCAGCGTGGTGACCTTCGCCGGCGAGCCGGGAGAGGTCCTGGAAGCGGCCTTCGCCATGATCCGGGAGGCGGCCGAACGCATCAACATGGCCGAACACCGCGGCGCGCACCCGCGCATCGGGGCTGCCGACGTGGTTCCCTTCGTCCCGGTGAGCGGCGTGGAAATGGCGGAATGCGTGGCCCTAGCCCGCCGCCTGGGGGAACGGGTGGGCGGCGAACTGGGGATCCCCGTCTACCTTTACGAAGAAGCGGCGGCCAGCCCGCAAAGACGCAACCTGGCGGACGTGCGCCGGGGGGAATACGAGGGACTGCAGGAGGAAATCGCCAAACCGGAGCGCCGGCCCGACTTCGGCCCGGCCCGCCTGCACCCGACCGCCGGAGCGGTGGCCATCGGGGCGCGCAAACCCTTGATTGCTTTTAACGTCAACCTCGGCACGGGCAACCTCGCGGTTGCCAGGGCCGTGGCCCGGGCGCTGCGGGCCAAAGACGGGGGCTTGAGCTTCGTCAAGGCCATCGGGCTGGAATTGAAGGACCGCCGCCAGGTACAGGTCTCCATGAACCTGGTGGATTACGAGCGGACGCCCATTTACCGGGCGCTGGAGCTGGCGCGCCTGGAAGCGGCCCGTTACGGCGTGCCCGTGGTGGGGACGGAGATCGTCGGCCTGGTTCCTCTGGACGCCCTGCTCGGCTCCCTGGAATATTATTTGCAGATGGAGTCCTTTCACCGGGAACAGGTGCTGGAAGTAAAACTGCATTCCCCGGACGGCGGCAAGGACTAAAAAGCTTACCGAGGCGGGTGGAAATTTGCAACGGAGCGCGGAACTGATCGTTTACAATATCGGGATGCTGGCTACCTGTGCCGGGGGGGTCAAGAGAGGGAAAGCGATGTGCGACGCAGGCCTGCTCGCCGGCGCGGCGGTGGCGGCGGCGGACGGGCGGATTCTGGCCGCCGGCCCGGAAAAAGACGTCAGGGAGGCCGTCCCCACAGACAAACGAACGGAGTTTCTGGATGCTTGCAGCCGCCTGGTTACCCCGGGGCTGGTGGACTGCCACACCCACCTGTTTTATGCCGGTTCCCGGGAGCAGGAGCTGGCCTTAAAGCTGGCGGGCAAAAGTTACCTGGAAATCCTGGCTTGCGGCGGGGGGATTTTAAGTACGGTGCGCAAGACCCGCCAGGCCGGCGACGACGTCCTGCTGGCGGAAACGAAAAAACGCCTGGCCCGCGCGCTGGCCCACGGCACCACTACGGCCGAAGTAAAAAGCGGCTACGGGCTGAGCACGGACGAAGAGCTGCGGGCCCTGCGGCTGATCAACCGGTTGGGCGGCGAGCAGCCGGTGGAACTGGTGCCTACCTTTCTGGGTGCCCACGCCGTGCCGGAGGAGTATAAAGACAATCCCGGGCGGTACGTAGACCTCGTCTGCACCGAAATGATCCCCCGGGTGGCCGGGGAAAACCTGGCCCTGTTTAACGACGTTTTCTGTGAAGAAGGAGTTTTTACGGTCGAGCAGTCCCGCCGCATCTTAAAGACAGGGTTAGCCCACGGCCTGCCGCCGAAAATTCACGCCGACGAACTGGCCGCCTCCGGCGGGGCGGAACTGGCGGCGGAGGTGGGGGCGGTGAGCGCGGACCACCTCCTGTGCGTCTCCCCGGAGGGCATCAACAGACTGGCCGCGGCCGGCACCGTGGCGGTTTTGCTGCCGGGGACGGCTTACTACCTGGCGGCCGGACGCTACGCCCCCGCCCGTGCTTTTCTTGAGGCCGGCGTGCCGGTGGCCGTCGCTTCCGACGCCAACCCCGGCTCCTGCCCTACCGAAGCGCTGCAGGCGGTCTTTAACCTGGCCTGCCTGTACCTGCGGATGCAGCCGCCCGAAGTGCTTACCGCCATGACCGTTAACGCCGCGGCCGCCCTCGGCCTGGCCGACCGGCTGGGCAGCCTGGAACCCGGCCGGCAGGCGGACCTGGTGATCTGGGACGCGCCCAACCTGGACTACCTGGGTTATCATTTCGGCGTCAACCTGGTGCAAAACGTAATCAAGCGCGGGCAAATCGTCATCTGAAAAAAGGAGAGGTCGGTAAGATGCTCACGGATTTAACCTGCCGCGCCTTCACCGCCGCGGTGGCCGCCGGCGAGCCGACCCCAGGCGGGGGGAGCGTGGCGGCTTACGTGGGGGCGTGCGGAGCGGCGCTCTTAGAAATGGTTAGCCGCCTGAGCCTGTCCGGCCGCGCTCACGGCGGCGAATTCCCCGGTCAACTGCTGGCGCTGGCCGCGGAAAAAAGGGAGGAGCTGGAGAGGCTGGTTGACGAGGATGCGGCCGCCTTCGCGCGGGTGATGCAGGCGCTAAAGCTGCCGAAAGAAACGCCCGCAGAGAAAAACAAAAGGAAAGAAGCGCTGGCGGAAGCCACCCTATCCGCTTCCTCTGTCCCTCTGCGCACGGCGGCCGTTTGCGCCGAACTCCTCGAACAAATCGCGGAAATAATCGCCGAAGGCAACCAGAACGCCTTAAGCGATGCGGCGGTGGCCCTGGAGTGCCTGTACGCCGCCTGCCGGGGGGCACTTTACAACGTGCGGATCAATCTGCGCGGATTGGCGAACCCGGAAGAAAAGGAAACTTTGCTGTCCGGGATAAAAAGTGTTGAGGAGCGGGCGACAAAGTGCTATTTTAAAGCCAGGGAACTGGTCGGGAAGAAAGGCTTGTGAAGGCAGGTCGGCTGGTGCGACGGGCAGGTGTTCTTAAATTGAGAAGCATTGGCCAACTGGCGCTTCTCTCCGTTTTGGGTGAAGCCGTAGAAACAACCGACAGTTCCTTCCGGGTGATCGTGGGCAAAGTAGGCTCCATGGGGATCGAAAAAATGGTGGCGGCGATTGAAACCGCAGCAAAAAGGGAAGGGTTAATCGACGCTGATTATTATCGCGGCGAACACGCCCTTTACCACGCCATCCTGGAAGCTCTCCACGGCGTGTGCCGGGGCCAGCTGGAACTCGGCTCCCTCCTGCGCACGGCGGGGTTGAAGTTTGCCGTGGTGGTCGGTCCGAAAGCCGAAGACCAGGCGGGTGAAGGACAGTGGCTGGCGGTAGCTCTTTACGGCAGCATCGGCGCTCCCCGCAAGGGTTTTGAACACGAGGTAATCGGTCTGGGGATAAACCATCTTTAAAGAGATTGGGAGGAAGAATTTCAGGGAGGGGAATCAAATATTGCAGATTGGTTGCCGCAATTCCAGGTCTTTCAGCCGTTCACGGTGTAATTTTAACCTTTCGCCTTAAAGAGGTTGACACCTGGAGCAAAATATAATAACAATTTCGTTATCAGATGTATACAGAATACAATATACAAATAACATGTTAAAAAGTGGGAGGTATTTTTATGGTTAAAGAAAATGGTGCCGCCGAAAAGAACAACGGCCTTCTCGCCTCCACCCTCCTGCAGGTGGAACGCGCCGCCGCCCGCTTAAACCTCGACCCCGGCCTCTTGAAAGTGCTGCAGGAGCCCAAGCGCATCTTAACCGTTTCCGTTCCCTTGCGCAAAGACGACGGCACCCTCGCGGTCTACCAGGGGTACCGGGTCCAGCACAACCTGGCCCGGGGGCCGGCCAAGGGAGGGATCCGCTTCCACCCGGACGTCACTTTAGAAGAGGTCATTGCCTTAGCTGCTTTGATGACCTGGAAGTGCGCAGTGGTGAACATCCCTTACGGGGGCGCCAAGGGGGCGGTGGTGGTCAACCCCAAAGAACTTTCCTTAGCGGAACTGGAGCGCCTGACCCGCCGCTACGTCACCGAGATCAGCATCATCATCGGCCCCGAAAAGGACATCCCCGCCCCGGACGTGAACACCAACCCACAGGTGATGGCCTGGATCATGGACACCTTCTCCATGCAGCACGGCTACTCCATCCCCGCCGTGGTCACCGGCAAGCCCATCGAGATCGGCGGCTCCCAGGGGCGAAGCGAAGCCACCGGCAGAGGCTGCGTCTACACCATCGAAGAAGCCACCGCCGCCTGCGGGATCAACCTGGCCGAGGCCACCGCGGCGGTGCAGGGGTTCGGCAACGTGGGCTCCGTAGCGGCCGGCGCCTTAAACGAATTGGGCTGCCGGGTTGTCGCGGTGAGCGACTCCAAAGGAGGGATCTACGCCGAAAACGGATTGGACATCAACGAAGTAATTGCGTTCAAGGCCCGCACCGGCTCGGTGGCGGGCTACCCCGACGCCACGCCGCTCACCCGGGAAGAACTCCTCACCTTAGACTGCACCATCCTCGTCCCGGCAGCTTTGGAAAACCAGATCACCGAAGCCAACGCCGACCAAATCAAAGCCAGGATCGTCGCCGAAGGAGCCAACGGCCCCACCACCGCCAGGGCCGACGCCATCTTATCCGAACGGGGGATCACCGTCGTCCCCGATATTTTGGCCAACGCCGGCGGGGTGGTGGTCTCCTACTTTGAGTGGGTGCAGGGGATCCAGCACTTCTTCTGGACCAAAGACGAAGTCAACCGCCAGCTGCGCCGCCGGATGGTGGCCAGTTTCCGGGAGGTCTGGGAACTTTCCCGGCGCGAGCAGGTATCGATGCGCACCGCCGCCTACATGATTGCTTTGGAGCGGGTGAAGAAGGCAATGCTTTTGCGGGGGTTGTATCCGTAAGCGGAAAATCAAACATTAGCTTTATACAATACGCCTTCCGGGCAGGGCCGCCCTGGTGGGTGCCCCCCCGGCCCCAGGGTCGGCCGCCGGGGGAGCAACCCGGGTCAAGGCCGCCGGAAGATCGGCCGCCGGGGGCGTTGCCCGTTGACAACTTCAGGGACGATGAAGTATAGTGAAAAAGGTTAACCTGGTTTTTTGAGGAACGAAAAAGGTGTGAAAATGAATAAATGATCGGACGACAGGACCTGGGCGCAGCTCTGGTCCTATTTTCCACCCTTTGCTTAAGCACCGAAGCTATCGCCGCCGAAATCGCCTACCAGGGCGGCGCCACAGTTTTACGTAATTAAATCAGAATTTAACCACGAGAATATAAAGGGATGGGGAATCAACAATAGCCGGCTTTCGGCTCATTTGTCAGGATGGTTCATCATTTATCTCACGAGGACGGGTTAGATCACAAAGACGGGGGAGATGCAAAAATGGATCATTTAATTAAAGAAATAATTATTCGGGAAGTAACCCGGCACCAGGGAAAAACCACTTACCGCACCCCCGTGGTGGGCTTTGCCCGGGCGGCCGACCCGGGATTCGCCCGGCTAAAAGAATTAGTCGGCCCCGGGCACCTGCTGCCGCGGGATTTGCTGCCGGAGGCCCGCTCCGTGGCGGCCTTTTTTCTCCCTTTTACGGCGGAACTGGTCGAGGCGAACCGGGACGATCCTTACGTGAGCCGCCGATGGGCGGAAGCCTACATCGAGACGAACGCACTGATGGGCGAGATCTGCAGCATTCTGGCCCGGGAGCTGGCCGCGCGCGGGGTAAAGGCCGCCTGGCAGCAGCCCACCCACAATTTTGATCCGGTTGCCCTGGTTTCCTTCTGGTCCCACAAGCACGTGGCCTACCTGTGCGGGCTGGGCACCTTCGGCGTGAATCACCTGCTCATTACCGCCGCCGGCTGTGCCGGCCGCCTGGGCAGCCTGGTGGTGGATGCGCCCCTCTCGCCCACTCCGGTCCCGGACCGGGAGAACTGCCTCTTTAAGCGGCAAAAAACCTGCGCGGCCTGCGTGCGGCTTTGTCCTGCCGGAGCGCTGACCGCCGAAGGACTGGACAAGCAGAAATGCCACCGGCACCTGCAGGAAGTGAACGCCTACTTTGCCGATCTCAGCAAATGCGACGTCTGCGGCAAATGCGCCGCCGGCCCCTGCGCCCTGGCGGCCCCGGGAGACAATCAAAGCCGCCTGGATGCGGTTAGGTTTTAAGCCGGACAGGCAAGTTTTTTTCGCTTCTCTTCGCAAAATAATAACGGTGCCGGCGGCAGGCGGGCTGACCGCCGGCCGGCGCCGTTATTATTTTAGTAAGTTCTTGTTTCGTATTTTGGTTCATGATATACTGGGGCAGCGAAATTTATTGCGAAAACAAAAGAGGCAAAAGGATATGAAACGACCGTTACTATCAGCTCAATTCTCCTGTCCTGACTTTTTCACCGCTTTAAAGGAAGGATTTCCCCTGGCGCTCTCCATCTTTGCCTACGGACTGGTTTTCGGCGTCCTGGCCCGTCAGGCCGGGCTGAACTGGGGAGAAACGGTCGTGATGTCCGCTGTGGTCTTTGCCGGCTCGGCCCAGTTCGTGGCGGTCGGCCTTCTGGGGAGCGGAGCGTCTGCCGGTCAGATCGTCCTGGCCACTTTCCTTCTGAATCTGCGCCATCTTTTGATGGGAGCCTCCCTGGCCCCCTACCTTGCCGGGGTCAGGTTGGGGAAGCTGGCCGTCCTCGCCCACGGCCTCAACGACGAGTCTTACGCCCTCACCGTCAGCCGCTTCCGGCGCTTCGGGGGGAGCGCGGCTTACTTTCTGGGGGCGGGAGTGATTACTTTTCTGGGCTGGCTTGGCAGTTCCGCCCTGGCCGGAGCGGTGGGAAACGCCTTCGGCGACCCCCGCCGGTACGGCCTGGATTTCGCCTTTCTGGGAGCCTTTCTCGGCCTTTTGATCCCCCAGTTGAAAAACAGGGAAAGCTGGGTATGTTGTGGTGTGGCGGCGGGGGCGGCTCTTTTCGCCAGCCAGGTGCTGCCCGGCAAGTGGTATGTTATCGTTGCCGCCCTGGTTGGAGCGGCGGCTGGAGTGGGGGTGGAATCCTCTGCGCATAGAAATTCTGGCCGTTATTGCCGGCATGGCCGCAGTCACCTATCTGACCAGGATTAGCTTTTTAGTTCTGGTGGGAAAAATTAACCTTCCCGAAACCCTCTCCCGCGGCTTAAAGTATATTCCCATCGGAATTCTGACCGCCTTCGTCGTCCCCGGCCTGCTGGCCCCGGACGGGCACGTTGCTCTATCCTGGAACAACCACTACCTCTTTGCCGGGCTGGTCAGTGCCCTGGCGGCCTACCGGTGGAAAAACGTCTTTCTGGCCATGGGCAGCGGGATGGTGGTGATGGTGGTCTTGCGGCTACAACCCTTTTAACGGGCTGCGGGCTATTTCCGGGCTTAACCTGTTGGCGATTGGCGCATGATCCTGTTTTTAAAGCCGCCGAACGCGGTGACCTGCCCCGCGCTGCAGCCGGGGAACGTGGTGGAAGTGGTTATCCCCGGCGTCGGCCGGCTGGCCAAACGGGTGGCTGCAGACCCCGGCCCTGCATATTTGAGCGTGTCCGGGCGTGCTAAATTAAGAAATTTCTTGTCGTTGATAACATATTTATGATATAATATTATCATAATAATGATTAAGAAGGTGGTTGGAATGCCGGTAATCAGGCCTATTTCGGATTTAAGAAACAATTTTAATCTTATTTCCGATCTCTGCCATAAGGAAGGGGAACCTGTTTTTATCACCAAAAACGGTCAGGGGGACCTGGTTGTCATGAGCATTGCCCGTTATGAAAAAATGGAAGCCCTTCTGGAGCTTTACCGCAAATTGACGGAAGCAGAAGCGGAAGCGGCGGCGGGCGCCAAAACAAAGTCCCATCAAGAGATGATCGATACCCTGAAGGAGCGGGTCAATGGGCAGGTTTCAAATTGAGTACCTCCCTTCCGCCGAAAAAGACCTGCTGGAGATAGTAGATTATATCAAGAAGGACAAGCCTTCCGCGGCTGCAAATTTGATCAACACGATTGACCGGGAAATATCTAAACTTGCTGAATTTCCGTTCCTGGGCCCCCAACCTGATGATGAGAGATTAAAAATGATAGGTTACCGGATGATCGTAATTGGTAATTTTATCGTTTTTTACGTGGTAAAAGAAAAGGTGGTCCAGATCAGACGGGTTCTTCACGGACGTAGAAAATACGAGTTTTTGCTGTGAACGTAAAATGTCCCGGTAAGCAACGGCGCTGGCAAAGCTTTGAAGCCAGGGCCGTTATTTTTTCGTTTTGTCCGGTGATCGAAACACCTTTGAGAGGAAAAATTATAAACAGCGGCAATCAATCATTGAGGATGAAGTTTTCTTAATACCAGTTAGAGGAGCCGGGGAGGAAGGTTGGTTTTGGACCGGCCGGGCGCGCAGTTAGCCGCTTTAAGCCGGCGGGGAGACGAAAGCGCCAGGCAATCGGATTGTTGAAAATGCCTGTCACAAATCGCAGCCGGGCTGTGTTATAATTGGTGGAAGGTTTCTTTTCGGGGGTGCTTCCTATTTTCCCGCGTTTTGCCGGCAAAAGCGGTCTTCCTTCCGCCGATTTTAAGAAAATATTCGATTTGTATTATCCGGCCGTATGAAAATGTGCTTTCCTGAAGGAACTTTACAGGCTTATCTGGACGGTGAGCTGACATCAAGGGGGGCGGCCGAAATCAGGGCGCACCTGGAGCATTGGACGGCAGTCCGAACGGCCCCGGCATGTCCGGGTTAATCTGGCAGGCTGACTGCGTTGTCTACTTTATCGGCGGGCCGGGGTTGGGTCTGGAGGATGCGCTCGTTCTGGCCGGAAAGATGAAGTAATGATTTTGGAGTGGGTCTGACCAGATGGAAGTCATTGAAATCGAAAACCTCACCAAGTTTTACGGTTCCAAAGCAGGTTGCGAGCAAATTTGCCTCTCGGTATCCGGGGGGCAAATTTTCGGCTTTCTCGGCCCCAACGGGGCGGGGAAGAGCACCCTGGTCAAAATGCTGGTCGGCCTGCTGCGGCCCACTTCCGGCACGGCCCGGCTGCTCGGCAAGCCCCTGGGGGATTTCACCGTCAGGCGCCACATCGGCTACCTGCCGGAGAACTTTCGCTACCAGGACTGGCTGACCGGCCAGGAGGTGCTCGGCTTTCACGCCTCTTTGTGCCGTCTTCCCGGGCCGGAGAAGCGCCGCCGCATCCCGGCGGTGCTGGCGATGGCGGGCCTGGCCGGCCGGGAAAGGCAGCGCGTGCGCACCTACAGCAAGGGTATGCAGCAGCGCCTGGGCCTGGCCTGTGCCCTGTTGACCGATCCGGAACTGCTCTTTTTGGATGAACCGACCTCGGCGCTCGACCCCCTGGGCCGCCGCGAGGTGCGGGAGATCATCCTTTCCCTGAAGAAGGCGGGGAAAACTGTGTTTTTGAACAGTCATCTGCTCAGCGAGGTAGAAATGATTTGCGACCGGGTGGCCGTCATCAGAAAGGGCCGGATTGTCGCGGAAGGCCCCCTGGAGGCGCTTTTAGGCGGGGCAGGAGAAGCGGAGGTGGAAGTGGAACTGGCCGGCTTCAATCCCCGGCTGGAGCAGGCGGTGGCCGGGATTGCCCGGACGGTTCAATGGGCGGGCGAAAAAGGCGGTGCAGGGGGCGGTGAAGGAAGCAGAATTAAAGGGAGGGTAGTTTTGAACAAGCAGACAGACACCGCCCGGCTGGCGGAGCTGATCGTTTTAAACGGCGGGCGGCTTTACGCTTTGACCCCGCGCCAGCGTACTTTAGAGGATCTCTTTGTGGATCTGGTTCATGAAAAGGAGGAAGCGCCCGGGTGCTGACCATTGCTTTGTTTACCTGGCGGGAAGCAGTCCGCCGCCGGTTGTTGATCGTGACTGTTTTTCTGGCTGTTGTTTTTTTAGGCCTGTACGGAATTGCCTTGTATTTCGCGAACAAAGAAATTTGCGCCCACGCCGGTCCGGTCGCGCAAAAACTCTTCATCCCCCAGTTCTTTACCCTGGGCCTGTATTTCGGCAGTTTCATCGTTTCTTTCCTGGCCATCCTCGCCGCGGTGGCGACAATCTCCGGGGAAATGGAAAGCGGCGTCATTTACGCGGTATTGGCGAGACCCATCCGACGGTCTGAGCTCGTTTTCGGCAAGCTCCTGGGGAACGGCCTGCTGCTGGTTTTTTACGCGGCCCTGTTCCTGCTTGCCCTGTTCCTCCTCGTTCACGCCGTCACGGGGTTCACCGTCAGCGGGGTTGCCCCCGCCGTGGCCCTGTTTTGCCTGCAGCCGCTTATATTGTTGAGCGTAACCACGCTGGGTTCGGTCCTCTTTTCCACCCTGGCCAACGGGGTGGTCATGTTTATGCTTTACGCCGTGGCGGTGGTAGGCGGAATGGTGGAGCAAATCGGCTGGTTTGTGCATAGTGAGACAATGCAAAGGATCGGCATTGTCGCCAGTCTGGTCATGCCGGTGGACGCGGTTTACCGCAAGCTGGTGCGGATCCTGCTTGCTGCCGCCGACTCTTCCGGAGCGGCCTTCACCCAGATGGGGCCTTTCGGCGCCCAGCCCAGTCCGAACCCAGCGTCTGGATGCTGGTTTACACGCTGCTCTATATCGCCGGCGCAGTCGCGCTGGCTGTGCACGCGTTTAATCAAAAAGATATCGGGTAGCTTTGGGAATTTGCCGCCGGATATTTTTTCTTATCTTTTCTGAAGATAATACCAGGAGGCACCGGCCAACCCTAAAACAATCAGAGGACAAAGCATTTTTGGGTAGCGGAAAAACGATTGGGGAATTGATTTTTTCAGAGCTTTCATTTTTGAAAAGATAGGTTGCCGTTACAAGCACCTCGCGATCCTTTTTAATCTCGATAACCAGATGTTCATTCCGTACCCCTATTGGACAATCTGGAAACGGCCAGAGAACACCTCCCGAGCCTTCGTTTAGCGTCGCTACAGGAAGACCGTTAGCATGCGCCCGGGGGATAAAAAAGGCAACGAGAAAAAGCATTAAAAGCAACCACCATGATTTTAATAAGTGAGAGGACCTCAAGGTTAACCTCCCCTACAGAAACAGTTTGCTATTACCCTAATTTACTATGTGGCTATGCCGTTGGCTCAGCCTGTGAAAATTCCTGCCTCGGGCGAGCGAGCCAAACTTCGCACGTTAAACAGGAATTAAACCAGGATACCGGTTGTTCTCTGGCGTGTTTATCCAGGGCTTCCTTCGGAAAGAATGGTTTCTTTGGAGGTGATATTCGACATAATTGGCAACATTTCCTTCTTTTTTAGGAAATTGCAATATAAGCTTTCCAGGCGATGATCTAAGATAATTTTCCTGAACTTCTTTCAGTTAAGGGAAAGAATCGTTAATTCATCACGAAAATCAGTTTTAAATTTAACTTCTATATGATAGAATATTTAACAAAACAAAAGGGAAATGATCATGCAATCACCAATTTACCAGGACTGGGTAAAAGAAGAAAGGGCCGAAGCGGAAGCCAAGGCCGGATTGAAAAAGCCAGGGACGCCATTTGCCGGTACCTGAACCGCAGGTTTGGGGCTCCGTCAAGCGATCTGCAGCGGGTAGTGCAAAAAATTTCCGACCAGGAAACGCTGGATAACCTGATGGAGGAACTTTTTGCCCTCAACACCCTGGACGAAGCCCGGAAGATCGTTCGTGCTTCGTCCTGAGAGACCAAATCGCGTAAGACCACCAGTTAGATTGCTGTCCACCGACTTTGGCGTAGCTTTGCCCTTCGCCCGCTTATATTATGTCTGGATCAAATTTTTTGGGGACATTTATAATAATAGTCAAGACAAATGAAATTTTGAAGAGAGGGTGATCTGCAGTGCTGGAAACGGCAGTTGCCCGCGAACCGTCCACCCGAAAGAATTTAACTTACGCTGATTATTTAAAAATTGACGACGGGCAGCGCTACGAACTGCTGGAGGGGGAACTGGCCTTGACACCTTCGCCGGGATTTTCGCACCAGTACATTGCGGCCAATATCGAAGCGCTTTTGCGTGCTTATGTGGAAAAGAACGATCTGGGTCTCGTTTTATTTGCACCTTTTGACGTCGTGCCGGCCGACGACGTAGTATTGCAGCCGGACGTGCTCTACCTCTCCCGGGAACGTTTTTCCCTGCTTACGGAAGACTGCCTGAAAGGAATGCCCGATCTGGTGGTGGAAGTGCTCTCACCCACTTCCGGACGGCGCGACCGGCTGCGGAAAAGCAGGCTGTACCTGCGCTACGGAGCTAGGGAGTACTGGGTGGTGGATCCCGCTGCCGAAACGGTGGAGGTGTTCAGCGCCGGTGAAAAAGGCTGGCTGCTGGCCGGGGTATACGGACCGGAGGATTCCCTCGCCTCGCCCCTGCTTCCCGAATTCAAAGCTCCGGGGGCGGAAATTTTCCGCCGTCCGCAGGGGCTTGAGCTGCAAAGGTAGGAAATGTTATTTTTTTGTTTTGTCCGGAGCCAGGGAGGAAAATTGATTTTGAACTGGCCGGACGCGCAGTTGATCGCCTTGTTGAAAATGCCTGTCACAAATGTAGCTGTAAAATAAAAGTGGGGGATTACCAGTAATCTCCAGGGAGAATAAAGAAGGAATTTTCCCCTGGGTAAAAGAAGAAAGGGCCGAAGCGGAAGCCAGAAAAAGCCAGGGACGCCATTAGCCGGTACCTGAACCGTCGGTTTGGAGCATCGTCAAGCGATCTGCAGCGGGTAGTGCAAAAAATTTCCGACCAGGAAACGCTGGACAATCTGATGGAGGAACTCTTTGCCGTCAACACCCTGGACGAAGCCCGGAAGATCGTTCGTGCTTCGTCCTGAGGGAGCCAAACCGCACAAGACCGCCAGTTAGATTGCCGGAACATTTCAGGCAGCAGCCCTCACAGGCGGGAACGCTGCCTTTTTTACCAGAAAAAAGCCCTCCTGCCTCTTGTCCTTATTTTGTTGATTTATCCGCCGGGTTCACCGGAAATTTGGAAAAATCCCCACCCTTCCCACTTCCAGTAGCTGATTTGCCTTTTCTCCGGGTCGTTGTAATCGCCTTCCGTGGCGATGAGCTCGTTTTGGCCGTCTCCGTCAATATCTTTCAGGGCGATCGCGTAGTTTGGCCGGTCCAGGTGCGAAGACTGCCAGACCGGTTTGATCGCTCCGTTGACCAGGTCGAAAATAAACAGGTGGTTTCTGATCCGTTTGTCTTCTTCGGCAATCCAGAAGGGCTTGTGCGGACCAAAGCTCCCAGCCTTCCAGACGATGAGGTTCAAGTCCGGGATGCCGTCGTTGTTGGCGTCGCCGATAACAAAATCGTCCACCCGCCACTCTTCAGGCGACTGCCAGATTATCCGGGACCCGGCAAAGACTGTTAATTTTCCGCCCTCCAGAGTGTAATTTTCCTCGTTGCCGTCCCTGTCCAGGTCGAAACGGAGCTTTTTGGCCGGCCCGGATGCCGGTCTTTTGCTTGCAGTGGTGAAATTCCCCGTTTCCGGACAGCCTCCTGCCGGCAGGTTCCCCGCCGGGAGGCCCGTAATCAGGTAAATTGCCGTGACGAGCAACAAACAGAGCCTTTTCATGGGGCTGTAAAGGTCCTGGTCCACTCCGGCGGCGGGGGCGCCTGGCCGGTGTCCAGCATTTTGTGCCAGCGCTGATCGGTCAGCCGGTCGTTTAAGGGCCAGGGAAATTCGTAGTAGGAATAGACGCCGCCGATGGCGATCCTTAATTTTCCGTCCACGGGCACCGCGGCGTAAATCTCCGAGATATGGCCCGTCGCCTCTTCCAAAACCCGCCCGCCCGCGACGTCCGTGGCCACGTCGGCGATGAGCGCCGCCGGCCGGTCGTAGATTGCGGAGCGGTGGTCGATCCCTTCGTCCCGCAGGGCGTCCAGCCAGAAGTGTTCCAGTTGGACGCCGTAGGAGCGGATTAATTCGTATTCATCGTCGGTGAGTGGGGTGTTGGTCAACTCCTTCTCAGCGATGGTTTTCAGGTACAGAGCCAGTTTCTCCAGCCTTTCCAGGCTTTCCAGGTCCCGGTCAGTTAACAGCCCCCTGGCCTGCAGACCTTCCCGGGTCATCTTCGCCAGCGCGGCCAGGCGGGCGTAGACGGGCGGATTGGGCTCCACGTACCCGCGGTCGTCGATGTTTTCTCCCCCGCCGCCGGCTTCCGCGTAAACCGGCTTGGCGTACAGAATAGTATCGTGTTTTAATTCCGTCCAGCTGCCCAGGAAGGTATTCAGCTCTTTTCTAGCCCAAGCCGCATTGCGCATAAAAGAGGGGTATCCCGGGGGTTTTTCCGGGAGCAGGGGCAACAGGGTGTGCAGCCAGCCCCAGTAAAGGTTTTGCACCCGGGTTTCTTTGCTTAGCCCGGCCAGATAAGCTTTCATCCTGGTCAGGTTTTCCGGGTAGTTCCGGTAATCCGTCTCCCCCATTGCGTTTAAAATGGCGTAGGCCTCTGCCGAGCCCAGGGCGGCGGGAAGATCCAGACCTTTGGGCAGCATTCTCCTTTCCCCCCGGCTGTTTTCCTGCACCTCCCGGTAAACCAGCCGCTGGAAAACGGCGGCGTCAATGGTAAAGCGCTGCCCCATGAACCGGAAGCCCTTGATTTCTTTTTCCCGGTCGGGATGGATTGTCTCGTCAAAGACGGGGATGGAATTGACGGCCGGCGGGGGCAATTGGCGGGGGGCTTCCCGGAAGGCGGCCCATTTTTCCCGGTCGGAAACCACCGTTTGCAGGTCCGCCTGCGGGCCGTAGATCTTCGCCAGCAGCTGGGCAAACTGAACAAAAGTGAGATCGTCGCTTTGGCCCACGAAAAAGGCTGTCGGCGCGTAGATTTTTTCCCACCGCTGCCGGTTTTCGTCCTGCGCCAGGGCCAGGGTGATCAGCACGGCGGACTTCGTTTCGTCTTCGCTCTTTAGACGAAAGGTCAGCCTTCCGTACCACATCATGGCCTTAAAGTAGGCGCGCAGCAGATCGGACTTCTCGTAATGCCCCCGCGGGACGTATTGCGAGTAGTCTTCCAGCAGGGCGAGGGAAGGATCACCGCTGCCGCCGGTGTTCATTACCGGGGAAGCGGTGATCCCGGCGTGTTTTTCGATCAGGGCCAGCTCCCTGGCGACCTCCTTTTTAACTTCGGACGGAACAGCAGCGCCGGGGTCCAATAGCCTGCCGGCCACGGCAAAAAAGCCGATGTTTCTTTTCGCGGCGTTTTCCCAATCGGTTCCTTTCAGGGCGGCGGATTGCTTTTGCGCCTGCGCGAGCATGGCCCGGGTCAGTTCTTTTAATTCCGGGGCGAGCTTTTCTGTTTCGGTCACCCTGAGCAGGTGGTCGAAAAATAAGTGGTAGTTGTGGAGGAGGGAATCGGTGGTGATAAAAAGAGGCACCGGCTGGTAGCGGTTCATTTCGTAGAGGGCGAAAAATTCCCGGTGGTCCCGGTCCGGGACAACGACGAAGCCGTTTTTGATCAAGAGGTTTTGAGCCGCTGCAGAAAGCCGGAACATCTCCTTATTGGTGATGTTGCTCAGGTCCGGGGCGACCGCGTACGGTTTCACGGCAGGAGTTACGTTTACCGGTGCTTCTTCGTAGACGGCAAAATTTGCGGCCGGCGTGGCAGGCGGCGAAGCAGCCGGTGGCAGGTTGATTTTTTCCGCCTGCTCCGGCGCGGCGTTTTGCCCGGGAGTTTTCGAACAGCCGCTGAGGAGCAATATGAAGAGGAACAGCGTGCTGAAAAGGATAATTGTTCCCGGGATGATTGGCTGGCGCCGGAATTTTCTCTGATCCGTCCCCGGGCTTTCCTTTTGCTTGCTTTTGTCCACGGTTTTTCCCTCCTTCAGAGTAGCAGTGGTGATGTTTCTCCCTGGAATATAGACGCTGGAAAGCAGATCCTGGTTCCATTTAATTGCGAAAAATTTTGCCCGCCAAAGCTTGTTGAACGAATCACGGGCAGTAAAATATACGATTAGCCTAAGCCCCACCGGTAAAATATAATGATCTTGTATTTAGAACAAATTCTTTGGGTGGGGCCAATGTCTTTTGTTAACTGCAAATCTCCACCATTGGGGTCAGATGTCGTGCATATCGCTGCATAAGGATATTTTTCGGTAGGCAGGGCAGGATTTCGCCCCGCTGTGGTGAATAAAAAATCTTGTAAAGCATAGTTTAGTTAAGGGTGATCATTATGGCGCGATTTATCGTCTACCTCGAACCGGCGGAAGAAGGCGGGTATATTGCCTCCGTCCCTGCCTTGCCTGGCTGTGTAACCCAGGGGGAAACAAGGGAGGAGGCGCTGGCGATGGCTGAGGACGCCATCCGCGGTTACATTGAAAGCCTGAAAAAACACGGTGAGTCCTTGCCCTACGGTTTTGAGAAGGCCGAGGTAAAAACCGTTACCGTGGACGTGGCGTAGATGGCAAGACTTCCCGCCTTGAAAGCTAAAGAAGTTATCGGCGCCCTTCAGGAACTGGGTTTCCAGGTGGATCACGTCACCGGCAGCCATTACATCTTGCGCCATCCAGGTGGCCGCCGGGTAGTGGTTCCTTACCACGGGAAAGGGGACGTTAAACAGGGCGTATTGCGTTCGATTATAAGGCAGGCGGGAATCACTCCCGAAGAGTTTAAAAAGCTTATTTAGCGTCGTTGATTATATCATCAAAGACGGTCAGCTGATTACAGTCGACGGCGACGAGGGATGTCCGTACTCGGCCAGGAAGCTCCGCAGTAACTGCTTGAACGGGGATTCCTCCGGCAGTTCTTTTTCCCACCGGAGAGGATTAAAAGACTCGGGAGACAAGAACCTCCGGGAGGCGGCGTCCCCCCGGGCGATTTCGGCCATTTCCACCAGGCGGTAGCCGTGCTCTGCGCTGGTTATGTGTTCCTCCCCTGCCATAAGGGCGTTGGCCACGGCTTTCCCTTTACCGGGGAAATGTTTTTCCAGCGCTTTCACCAGTGGACTTATATATCGCCGGCAGAGACAAAAAGCAGAAACACCGGCCAATATTCCCCGTGTATGCTTTTTACCTCAGCTATTTTGTTGATTAAATCTCTTTCTCCCAGTCTCTTGAAATCCTGTTTCAATAGGGCTTCTGTAAGACCTTCGACTTTGGTGCGGGGGTCGCAGGTGAAACCGACTCCGGCGGCCTCGGCCTCCGCCATTTCCATAATCACCACGGCCGGGATTACTTCGTGTCTCGGTAACGGATTCATATTGAGCAAGTATTTTTTCCAACTGTTCCCACCTGCTTTTTGTTGTTGGTCAGCACCGTTAACCCGTGGTACTGCGCCGTACAGGCAATTATTAGATCCAAATCGCCGATCAATAACCCTTTCTTTCTTAATTCCGCCCTTTGCCGGCCAAAAGCCCGGGCAACTGGTTTTGTAACGTTAAGAATGGAAAGCCCGGTTAGAAAATCATTCAAAGACGCCTCTTTTTCTTTTGGGTCGGTGCTCCTGAACACTCCTTTGTAGAGTTCGGCCACGCTGATTACGCTGATGGCCAATCCTTTTTGCCTGTACCGTTTCACGTTATCGACAAAAGATTCCTTGCCGCGCAGGTAATACACCGCCCAGTCGGTATCCAGTAGGTACCTCGCCTTTACCATTCGGCCCCGGTCCTCTCCGTATTCCTGGCCCGGTGCTCGTAGATGTCCTTTAGAAAACTTTCGGCATCAAAATCGCTCCACGCTCCGGCCGAACGCGCAAACGCTTCGTTTCTTTCGCCGGGGGGGTCTTCTTCGGCATCCAAAAGCAGTCTCAGTTTTTCCCGCTCCGCCCGGGAAAGCTTTTTAATTTCGGCAAATATATTATCCACAGCCATTTATATTTCTCCCTTCAGAAAACACTTGCTTATCTCAATGATACAATATAAGGTCAATGGATGCAATCCAGCTGATTGCATTGGAGGTTTTCTTCTTTTCTCCGGCGAACCCGCCTCCGGTGCTGCCGCCGAACCGGAGGCAGTTGGATTACTGAAAAATGCTGTCACAATATACCATTAGCATTAAGCCCCGCCGGTAAAGTATAATGTTCTTGTATTTAGAACAAACGTTCTTGGGTGGGGCCAATGTCTTTTGTTCATCTGCACGTGCACTCTCAATACAGCTTTTTAGACGGCCTGGCCCGGCCGGCCGCTCTCCTGGCCAGGGCGAAGGAGCTGGGGATGCCGGCGGTGGCGCTTACGGATCACATGGGGCTGTACGGGGCGGTGGAATTTTTTCGCTGCGGGCGGGAGCTGGGGGTAAAGCCGATTCTCGGCTGCGAGCTGTCCTTTTGCCGGGAGCAAGACCGTCAATCCGGCCGGGAACATCACCTGGTGGTGCTGGTTCGGGACGCTTTAGGATACGAAAATTTGTGCCGGATGCTGAGCGCCGCCCACCTGGAAAGTGCCTCCTCTCTCCCGCGGGTGGGCTGGCCCGCCCTGGCCGGACACGCCCGCGGGCTGATTGCCTTGAGCGGCTGCCGGCGGGGGGAGATCCCGGCCCTGCTTCTTTCCGGGGAGTACCGGCGGGCAAAAGAAACGGCCCGGCAGTACCGGGATCTTTTCGGCCCGGACGGTTTTTACCTGGAGCTGCAGGACCACGGCCTGCCGGAAGAAAAAAGGGTCAACCGGCTACTGGTTGAGCTGGCCGAATCCCTTTCCATTCCCCTTGTGGCGACCAATAACGTTCATTACCTGGAGCCGGCGGACGGTGAGGTGCACAGGCTGACCACGGCGGTTCGCAATTATCGCTCTCCGGAGCAGCTTTTCCCCGGACTGCCGAACAGCGAATTTTACCTCAAAACCCCGGCGCAGATGGCCGGCCTTTTTTCCCGCCTTCCCCGGGCGCTGGAAAACACGCTGAAAATAGCCGGGGAATGTAATCTGGAATTGCCGCAAACGGCTTTTCCGGCCTATCCGGTGCCCGCCGGCCGGACCCCGGATTCTTTTTTGCGCACTTTGTGCCTGCGGTCCCTGGACAAATGTTATCCCCGCCGGGGCCCGGAAATTCCGGCCCGCCTGGAACAGGAACTGGCCGTCATTGCGGCCAGGGGATTCGCTTCTTATTTCCTTTTTGTCTGGGATCTGGTTTCCTTTGCCCGCCGCCGGGAGATCTCCGTAGGTCCGGGGAGGGGTTCGGCGGCCGGAAGCCTGGTGGCTTATCTTTTGGGGATTACCGGGGTCGACCCGATCAAGCATAACCTCTATTTCGAGCGATTTCTAAATCCTTCCCGCCCTGACCCGCCGGACATCGACCTGGACGTCTGCCAGCGGCGGCGGGGGGAGCTTATCGAATACCTGAGCCGGCGCTACGGCCCGGACAAGGTTGCCCAGATTGCCGCCTTCAGCACCCTGGGTTTGCGGGGGGCGGTGCGGGAGGCGGGCCGGGCGCTCAACTTCCCCCGGGCCTTGCTTGACGGCCTGGCCCGGCACCTGCCGGCGTTTTCCGGGCCGGGCGGCCTGGACCAGGCGCTGGAGAAGCTTCCGGAAATATCCCACCTGGCCGGAAGAGAACCGGTCAAGACCCTTTTTGCCGGAGCCCGGCTGATCGAAGGGCTCATTCACCATCCTTCCGTCCACGCCGCCGGGGTAGTGGTGTCCGGCCGGGAGCTTGCTTCCCTGATCCCCCTTAAGCGGGGCGGGGGAGGAGAGGTGGTCACCCAGTACGATCAGGAGTCCCTGGCCTTCCTGGGCCTGCCGAAGATCGACCTTCTCGGCCTGCGCAATTTAACCATTATTGACGATACCCTGAGCCTCGTGCAGGCCGGCGAAGGGCGAAGAATTTCCCTCGCCAGTATTCCCCTGGATGATCCGGCCGCCTACCGGCTGCTTTCGGAAGGGAACACCCTGGGCTGCTTTCAGCTGGAAAGCGCCGGTATGCGCCGGTTGTTGAAGAGACTGCAGCCAAAATGTTTTGACGATTTGGTCGCCGTTTTATCCCTTTACCGCCCCGGCCCCTGGGAGGGCGGGATGGTGGAAACGTTTTTGCGCCGGCGAAGGGGCGAAGAAGAGGTTCACTACCCCCATCCCGATCTTGCGGAGATCCTGGAAGAAACCAGAGGCATTGTGTTATACCAGGAGCAGATCATGAAAATTGCCCACCGGGTGGCCGGCTTTTCCCTGGGGGAAGCCGATCTTTTGCGCCGGGCCCTCGGCTCCCGCAACCGGGAACTGGTGGCGGAGTACAGGCGGAAATTCTATCGGGGCGCTGTTCAAAGGGGGTACACGGCGGAGGAAACAGAAAAGATTTTTGACCTCCTGGCAGGTTTTTCCGGTTACAGTTTCAACAAGGCCCACAGCGTTTCCTACGCCCATCTTTCCTACTATACCGCCTACCTGAAGGCCCATTACACCCCCTATTACCTGGCCGCCCTGCTCAGCACCGGCACCGGCTACTACGGGCCGGGGGTCTACATCCAGGACGGGCTGCGCCTGGGCATCCAGTTCCGCCTGCCGGAGATCAACCGCAGCGCCCATTGCTTTACCGTCGAAGGCCGGGCGGTGCGGGCCGGCCTGGGGATCGTGAAAGGGGTGGGGCCGGCGGCGCTCACGGCCATCCTGGAATCCCGGCTGAAGGAGGGTCCCTTCCGGTCGCTCTACGATTTTTGTCTGCGGGTGAAGGTGAATAAAAAAGCGGTGCGCAACCTGATCCTGGGGGGAGCCTTCGATTCCTTCGGCCTCACCCGCCCCACCATGCTGGCTGCCCTGGATAAAATCATGGCGGCGGCCAGGCGTTCCCGCCGCCACCGGGAAGCCGGGCAGCTGAGCCTGCTGGGAGAACCGGCCGCCGGGGAAACGGGACCGGCCGGGGGAACGGAGGTTTCCAGGGAAACGGGATCGGCCGGGGAAACGGGTTTCTGGCCGGCCGAAACGGGGTTTGAATACGGACCTGTGCTGCCCGAATACAGCAGCGAGGAGCAGTTGCGTTTGGAAAAAGAAATCTTTGGTTTTTACCTTACCGGAAATCCCCTGGCCCGGGAAAGAAAAAAGCTTTCCGGAAAGGGGGTTCTCCCGCTGATCAAACTTGCTTCTTTGCCGGCCGGTGCTTTTGTGGAAATCGCCGGCCAGCTGGTCAGCGCCCGCCGCCAGCCAAACATAAAAGATGAATACCTGGTTATTCTATTGCTGGAGGACGAAACCGCCCAGGCTGAAGTTGTTGTTTCTCCGCAGGTTTACCGCCGGTTTTTCGGGGAAATCACCCCCGGTCTTTTGTCCGTGGGCGGTTACTTAATCCGGCATAACGGCAATATCAAGGTTTTTGCCGAAAGAATCAGGGTTCTTTGGCGGGAACAGGGATATTTTGAACCAGCCCCTGGCACAAAAGAACAAGTCTTGATTAAACGATGAAGTGCAAGCTCCTGAGCCGGGGGAAATCTGGATGAAAGGTATTTTTCGGGCGGTTTCGGCCGCCGCGACATCGAGGCAAGGCAAGGAGGGGCGCTCCCAAAAATGATCCTGGTCGGCACCGGCGGGTACAGTTACGAGGACTGGAAAGGCGTCGTTTACCCGGAAGACACGGCGAAAAAAGATATGCTCTCTCTGTACGCCCGGGAGTTTTCTTTTACGGAAATAAACAGCAGCTACTACCGGATGCCCAACAAATTCATGTTTTACCACATGCAGGCCAAGACGCCCCCGGGCTTTCAATTTGCCGTCAAGGCCTACCGCACCCTGACCCACGAACGGGAAAACAACGAAAAGGACTTCCGGGACTTTAAAGCGGCGCTGGCCCCGCTGGTGGAGGCCGGGAAGTTCGGCTGCGTGCTGGCCCAGTTTCCCACCAGCTTCCGGCGCAACGACGAAAATATCGACTACCTGCAGGAGTTCCGGCGGCAAATGGAGAACATTCCCGTGGTGGTGGAGTTTCGCCACGAAGAATGGATCAACGAAAGCACTTTTGAGCTGCTGGAAGAAAACGACCTGGGCTACGTCTGCGTGGACGAACCCCGGTTCAAGACGCTGGTTCCGCCCACGGTGCGGGCGACGGCCGCGATCGGCTACGTGCGGTTCCACGGGCGCAACTATCAGAAGTGGTGGCGCCACGAGGAAACCCACGAACGCTACGATTACCTTTACTCGGAAGAAGAGTTGCAGGAGTGGGCGCCCCGCATCGTCAGGCTGGCGGAAAGAACCCGGAAAACATTCGTCAGCATGAACAACCACTACCGCGGGCAGGCGGTGATCAACGGGCGGATGATTAAGGAGATCTTGCGGCGCCTGGGCCAACCGGTGCGGTGAAGGTGTGAGGGGACCATCAATAATTTTTATGGGGTGGGGTTTATCCCTCCGTTCTCCAATGCTTCTGAATAGAATTTCATTGAAGTAAAATATTGAAGGGAAAAAGCATAAATTCATTAAATCAGTACGGGTGCGTGTCCGATTACTGGAAAGGGAAGGTCTTTAGAATGCTGGCCGCCAGCGATTGCCGGCGCTGCCCCCTGGCCCAAACCAGGCAGCACATCGTTTGGGGGGAAGGAAACCCCGAAGCGGCCCTTATGCTGGTGGGAGAGGCTCCCGGGGCCAAAGAGGATGAATCCGGGCGCCCTTTTGTGGGCCCGGCGGGAAAAATACTGGACAAGGTTCTGGCCGGCGCCGGGGTGAAACGGGAGGATGTTTACATAACATCAGTGGTTAAGTGCCGGCCGCCGGAAAACAGGATGCCCCACAAGGAGGAAATCACCGCCTGCTCCCCCTACCTGGAGGAGCAGATCCGCCGGGTCCGCCCCCGTGTCATCGTCTGTCTGGGGTCTTTAGCCGCCCGCGCCCTTCTCGGTCCGGAGGTAAAAATCAGCAAGGTGCGAGGGCAGTGGTTTGAGCGAAACGGCATGAAAATACTGCCCACCTTCCACCCGGCGGCGGTTTTCCGGGGGCGGGAAAAGCTGGCTCTTTTGCAACAGGATATAGAAAAGGCGGCCCGGGAGATATCCTGACGCTGGGGTACGAAAAGATTACTTGCTTTTTGGGCCTGCCAGATCCCTGGCAAGAGCCGGTATTTTACCTTTTGAGCATACTCGGAGAAATTCCGGGGATGCCGTTTTCCGGTCCGAAGCTCACGGTTATTTTTGAACGACAGGTTCTCCCAACAGGCGTTGATTGGCCGGGCGTCCTTTGATGAGGTCGGTCATGGTTAACCGGGCGGCGCACAGCAGTGCCTTGACCTCTTCTTGAAAAGCCTTTGGGTCCCCGGGGGTGTGGGTGCCCATGACCGGTCTGATGTCCGGGTAAGCTTCCCGGATCACTGCGGCGTACTTTTCCTTGAAGGGGCACACGGCGGTCAGGCAAAAAGAAAAGTGGATGGCGTCCACCCGGAATTCCGCCAGGGATCTTACCCGGCGCAGAATTTTTTCCGGGGCGTTTACCGTGGGGCAGCCGGCGCAGTTGATGATGCCGATCAGTTCCAGCTTCTCTTCGGGTGGGTATTGCTGAAACAGCCCCTTTCTTTTCCGCAAATCCCCCAGGCAGACCACGGACGCGCAATCCAGGTCCTGGGTGCAATTGGAGCAGGTGATGATCCCGATCCGGGCCATGAGATCATTCCTTGGCGGTGATTCTCAAAGAATGTTTCGGCTGTAGTTCAGTGGCACACAGGTGCGGAAAAAACGGGTTCGGGTGATATATACAGTGCATTGCGGCAGATCTGGTTCAGTTCCTCATTGGTCTGACAGCCCAGAAATTCCTTTAGCCGCTGATAATGAAAGCTTATTTCCTCCCTGAGGAGGGTCAATTCCGCAATTTCATGATCGATTTGTTGGATCCGGTCCTGGACGAGCCGAAGGAATTTTTCCCTTAACTGACCGGTGCAATCGCCATTATTACGAGCATAAAGATCCTTGAGTTCCAGGATATCATCGAGACTCATCCCCAGCTTTTTGCACCTTCTGATCGTCTGGAGCAACTTTAGAGATTCCCGATTGTAAAGACGGTAATTACCTTGCGTCCTGCCTACCGGATGGAGGAGGCCGCGCTCCTCGTAGTACCTGACAGTTCGGATGGTCAGGCCTGATTGCCGGGCCAATTCTCCGATCCGCATCAATCCATTTTCCTGCATGATTGCATACACCTCTATTTTTTATTGATCTATCTTTTAATAAAATTATAATCCGGGAGAGAAGTATTAACAAGGAATTCATTTATTTTCCCCCGAATTGGGTGTCTGTGAAATAATGCTAACTTCCGATTCCCGGTTCGGAATACCATGAGCGGCGGGTAGCGCTAAAAGAACAAGTAATCCCATGAGCACAAAAACGTATTCCGGGCGACCTCCTTCCGCCCGCGAAAGTGGAAAGATTACACTTAAAACCACCGGACCCACAACGCCGCCCAGGACATTGCTAAGTTGCCGAAGACCGCTGATGATCCCTGCTGACCGGACATTGACCTCCAGGCCTATTGCTGCCAGGGGGATGCTGGCCATGGTACCTCCCACCCGACTGAAAACAAGAATTATCGAAAGTGCCACCAGGGATGTCGGGCCCCAGAACATAGCCAGTAGAGACCCGGCTGTGATCAACATTCCCCCCATGATCATTAAACGGTAGCCAACCTTGGGAATAAACTTTCCTACCAGCGGTGCTGCAAGCATCTGGGCCAGGGCACCGGGAGTGAGCAATGCCCCTGCTTGAGTGGGGGTAGCCAGGATAGAAGGATGGGTTTGAGCGTAAAATGATAGAAAGAAAAGGGTACTGTACATGATCAAGCCCTGGAGAAACGACATTCCCAAAATGACGCTCATTCCCTTGGCGGTGAGGAGCACAGGGTCAAGTAAGGGTGTGGCATAACGATTTTCAAACCGGATTAGCAGGATGATCAGGGACCCGGTTACGATCAATAATCCCAAAGGTAATGGAGAGGTAAACCCTGAGTGGCGGGTCAGGGTCAAAGCGAGCATGGACGATAGAATTACCCCCGAAAAAATCGCTATCCCTCCAACGTCCAGCGGGGACTTTCGCCTTTCAGTTACCACTTCTTGCATGAAAACCCCTGCTAGTAGAGCGATTAACATCCCCATGAGCGCGTTGTAAAGGAAGATAACCTGCCATGGAAAATGGTCTACCAGGAATCCTCCCAGGTTTGGTCCTAAAACCGCCGCCAGGGGGGTCACCATCCCTGCAAGACCTATTGTTTTGGTCCGTAGCCTGCCCTTATAGACCACACTGATCCACTTGAATCCTACCGGCGCAAAGATGCCGCCTCCGAACCCCTGCAAGAAACGGGAGCCTATAAGTAGTCCCATATTGTGAGGGAGGACCAGTCCCACCAATCCCCCGAACAGCGAACCCAGTGAAAAGAAGGCCAGCCCGAGAAGGAAAGCTTTTTTTACGCCCCAGTTGTCGGCCAAATATCCTCCTATAGGCATGGCTATTGCGGCGGCCATGAGGGTTGCGGTCGTGAGCCACGGCAGCCAGCTCCCCGTCTGAGGGAAAGCCCTGCCAAGGGTAGGCAGCGCGGTGATGATCACGGTCATCTCCATAGTGCCAAAAAACATGGCCAGGATCACTGTAAAGATACTCCAGGTGCTTCGATCCGTTTTCATTGGTTTATCTCCTTTCTTCAATAAGCTGCTGCGGATTGCTTCGATCAATTGATCTGCCGAAGGTACCTTTCCAACGAATATGGCTTTGCCGTTAATCTCGATGACTGGTGTGATCGAGAAGAGAAAGAAACCGATCTCTCTGGACCTTTTCCGAATTCCGGAACTGTAGAACGATCTAGTCTTTAAGGCACCAGGTTCGCGGCGTAGTGCCCCCCACTCCCTTGCACCCTCAAGGAAAGGAAGTTCGTATCCCCCGGCCAACAGGGCATTAATCATTTGCTCGTAATAAATTACTCTCTCCGCGCTGGTGGCGTTAGGAACGACTTCGATTTTGGCGAGGTCGCTCACCTCTTGTTTCACCTGGTGAAGAATTCCGGCCAGGGCGGCATTCTTTCCGGTAAAATCAGGAACGCAGCACTCTAACCTTGGAAAGACTCTCACCATAACAGGATCATTCATCTTCGTCACTCCCATATAAGTTGGAAGCAATTGTCCGCAAGGCGGGGATTCCCTTAACTTCGTTGGGCAAGAGTGGTACTACCGCGATCTGTTTGTGCGGGAAAGCCTCCTGGATGCGAGTGAGATACTTCTGCTGCATTTCTAGCCTTTTCCAGAAATAAGTTGTATTTGCGTGCAGGACCTCTTCCCGGGGGAGCACCTGGTTGATTACTATCCCGGGGACTGAAATTTGGTTGGTGCGGAGTTCCCCCATTGCCCTCTCGGCTTCGGCGATGGGTAGGCTTTCCGGGCATAAAACGTAAACAAAAAATGTTCGCTCGGGGTTAGTGATCAGTTCCATAGTCTCCCGTGTGCGACGTTCCTGGTTGGTAATCTGAGTTATTTTCTTTTCCTTGTTACCGGGGTTACCGGGGCGAAATTCGGCGAAAAGGTCGACTGTCCCGTATCGCTTCGCCATGATAAAGGGAAGGGTGATCTCGATTAGCGCCCTTCCTCCCGGCGCCGTATCAAAAACCAAAGCATCGAAATCTCTAGCTCTTTCCGTATACAATTCCATCAACTTATAGAAACTGGCCATCTCCATCATGCAGGGGGTTATCTCCTTGCCCATCAGTTCTAGAAGTTCCGAGGGGCCGAATACCTCTTGAACGGCCCCGGTCAGCCGGTGCCAGTTCTCCCGAACCAGCTCTTGTGGTTCGGTCTCCATTACGGTGAGAAGGGGCGTGCCGGGAATGGCGGTCATCCGGCAGCCGATGTTATTCTCGAAGATATCGCTTAAACTTCTTTGCAAGTCGGTCGAAACTAACAGGGTTTTAAAGCCTTTGTCGGCCAGCCAAACAGCAGTGGCGGCAGATATGGTGCTCTTGCCCACTCCGCCTTTACCGGCGAAAAAGATGTACCTGGTATCATTTCCGGGAGTCACTAATTCACGTAACATAGTTTAATCCTCCTTTTAGCTATTGCGGTTCGATTATAAACCCTCACCTATACGTGAGGGTCAAGAGTTTTTTTGGGTTACGGCCGAAAATAATTACTTCCGGGCGCGGCGGCGGCCCGGGCTGGTCTGGAGATACTGGCGGCCAGGTCATCCGGCCGGCTTTCGGTGCGCCAACCCGCATCGTGAAGCCGGCGGAAAGAACCCGGAAAACCTTTGTCAGTATGAACAACCACTACCGCAGGCAGGCGGTGATTAACGGGCGGATGATCAGGGAAATCCTGCGGCGTCTGGGACAGCCGGTGCGGTGAAGGTGTGGGGGAACCATCGAATAATTTTGTGGGGCGGGGTTTATCCCGTATGGAAACGAACGTCGCGGATAACCGGGTGGAAGTTGCAGGTCTCAATGTTTTTCATTATCTCTTTCATGCAGGATCATGGTTCGGGCCGCCAGTTGTATTCCATGTACTGAGCAGTTTCCAGGGCTTGTTCTTTCCCCAGGAGCCTGGCGACAACATACAAAGACATACCAATTCCCGCTGATATTCCGGCGGATAAAATGATTCTGCCGTTGTCTAGAAATCGTTTCGTTCCCTGACTAGTTGTGTTCGGAGCTAACCTCTTTCAGAAGCTCGAGCGCCCCGTGGTGAGTCGTTGCCGAAAGGCCGTCAAGTAAACCGGCTTTGGCCAACAGGAGGGCCCCTGCACAAACAGAAAGAACCAGCTCAGCCGTTTGCGAGCAGTTCCTGATCCAGGTAATCAAAGACGGATTATTCATCTCCCGGCGAGTGCCATACCCTCCTAGAACCACCAGGAGATCAGGCCAGGGGCAACTTGCAATCGGATAGTGGGGATTAACGCTTAGACCATTGCGGGCCTTTACAGGCTCCAATTTCTCGGCAACCGTATAAACGTTAAAAGGGTCCCAACCATTTCGTCTTCCCGCAACCGAAAAGACCTCAAAAGGTGCGCAAGTCAAGCACTTCCACCTCGTCGAAGATAAGGACAGCCACATTTCTATAAGACATTATCCCAATTCCCCTTTTTCTAGAATTAACCACATTGTTAAATAATTAGCCCTGCGTGTTTTTATCTATAACTTTCTTACCGAAGGCGGCCTACCCGATTAGCCGCAAGACCACCATCACCGCCATCCCGCTGCCCATGGCCAAAAAGACGTTTTTCCACCGGTAGGCCGCCAGGGCGCTGACCAGCCCGGCAAAGAGGTAGTGGTTGTTCCAGAACAGAGCAACGTGCCCGTCCGGGGCCAGCAGGCCGGGGACGACGAAGGCGGTCAGAATTCCGATGGGAATATACTTTAAGCCGCGGGAGAGGGTTTCGGGAAGGTTAATTTTTCCCATCAGGATTAAAAAGCTAATCCTGGTCAGATAGGTCACCACGGCCATGCCGGCAATAACGGCCAGGATTTCCGCGCGCACAGGATTCCATCACCACCCCCGCCGCCGCAGCCAGGAGGGCGGCGATAATGATATACCACTTGCCGGGGAGCACCTGACTGGCGAAAAGAGCCACCCCCGCCGCCACGCCGCAACATACCCGGCTTTCCCTGCTGTTCAACTGGGGGATCAAAAGGCCGAGAAAGGCTCCCAGAAAGGCGAAGTCCAGGCCGTATCGGCGGGGGTCGCCAAAGATGTTTCCCACCGCCCCGGCCAGGGCGGAACTGCCAAACCAGCCCAGAAAAGTAATTATCCCCGCCCCCAAAAAGTAGGCGGTGCTCCCCCCGAAGCGCCGGAAGCGGCCGATGGTGAGGGCGTAAGACTCGTCGTTGAGGCCGTGGGCGAGGACGACCAGCTTCCAAGGCTTGACCCCGGCCAGGTAAGGGGCCAGGGAAGCTCCCATCAGGAGATGGCGCAAATTCAAAAGCAGGGTAGCCAGAATGATCTGCCCGGCGGGGGCGCCGCCCCCGATCAAGCCTACCGCTACGAACTGGGCCGACCCGGCAAACACGGCGGCGGACATCAAGACCGTTTCGCCGTAGCTCAGGCCGGTCTGGCGGGCCAGGACGCCGAAAACCAGCCCGTAGGCGAAAATGGAGAGCGCCAGGGGAGTTCCTTCCCACAGGCCGCTCTTCAAATCGGCCAAAGAAAAAATACGCTCTTCTCCTTTTTTTACTTCCGCCATCCTTTTTTGATCACCCCGAAAACCGGCCTTGGCTTTTTTAGCTTTCATCCGTCCTCTTCGCCCGCCTGGCCTTTCCCGGCCAGGTTTCGAGAAACAACGTCGTCAAACAGGCGTTGATTGGCCGGGCGTCCTTTGATGAGGTCGGTCATGGTTAACCGGGCGGCGCACAGCAGTGCCTTGACCTCTTCTTGAAAAGCCTTTGGGTCCCCGGGGGTGTGGGTGCCCATGACCGGTCTGATGTCCGGGTAAGCTTCCCGGATCACTGCGGCGTACTTTTCCTTGAAGGGGCACACGGCGGTCAGGCAAAAAGAAAAGTGGATGGCGTCCACCCGGAATTCCGCCAGGGATCTTACCCGGCGCAGAATTTTTTCCGGGGCGTTTACCGTGGGGCAGCCGGCGCAGTTGATGATGCCGATCAGTTCCAGCTTCTCTTCGGGTGGGTATTGCTGAAACAGCCCCTTTCTTTTCCGCAAATCCTCCATTGTTTAGAGCGATCCTGGTTAGCCAGGTGCGCAGGCTGGCTTCCCCCCGGAAGGCGGCCAGGTGTTCAAAGGCTTTGAGAAAAGTTTCCTGGGTAAGGTCGTCGGCCTCATCGCGGTCGTTCGAGAGATGGTAGGCCAGGTTGTAAATATAGCGCTGGTGTCCCCGCACGATTTCTTCCCATGAATCCAGCGGGGTGCTTTGGCCTTCTTTTTGGTTGGCCTGGAGCTGGCCTGACCGGTCCAACGTTACGGTCCTCCCTTGCCCGTTTCATTAATTTAGATTCCGATCCGCAAAAAAAGTTTCGCCGGGAAAGCTTTTCTGTTGTAGAGCCGGCAGAGTTTTAGATAGGGCACTGGTCAGGACCGGGATCGGGCACATGGATGTGGGGTTTTGTTTAGAGCACACCCAGTTCCCGCAAGGGAGAAATGATGGAAGGAAGAGGATCTTGCCAGAGCCAGGCGGTTTTCAGCCAGAAGCCGGGGAAAGCTGCGGAACGAAAAATACCCTGTTCATCCGGCGTTTCGAGGTGATAGCGGCCGTCTGCACCGAGGCGGAAAAATTCGGCCTGCCGGCGGTCCGGGTCAATCAGCCAGTATTCCCTTACCCCGGCTGCTTCGTATTCGCTGTACTTGATTTTCCGGTCGCGGATATAGCTCTCGGGCGAGACAACCTCCACGATTACGTCCGGGGGGCCGTCGAAATAGGTTTCTTTTAACCGGGGCAGTTGTTCCGGGCGGACAAAGATTATGTCCGGCTCCCGGCCGCGGCGTAAATGCTCCGGCAGACGAACCAGGAAAGGGGCGTCTAAAACCAGGCCGGACTGGTGGTGGCGGGCAAATTCACCCATTACCCCGGCTAAAAGCATTTTGATTTTCTGATGGCGCAAAGAAGCCGGCGTCAAAATAATTACCTCCCCGTCCACCCATTCCGCCCAGGTATCCTCGTCGCACCAGTTTAAAAACTCTTCGAAGCTTAACTTGCGTGGCGGCTGGGGCCGGGAGGCCATGTATTCAGCAAGCGCTTCCTGTAAATCTTTCACTGTTCCGGCACCCCCCTCTTTTTCTTCACCATTATATTCTTCATTCCCTGCCTGGCGCAATATTTGTGTTTTAAGGGCGTCCAGACGGACCTTATCTGCTTTCATCATAATTTCCGGTATTTACCTCTTGTCTTCGTTGATTCCCCGTCCCGGCCCCGGGCGGCCCGGAGCCGGCGGTTGGGCGGGCGGCGGGGCGGCGGCGGGTGTGCCCCCCGGGGTGCCGCGCACCAGGGAGGTAAAGATACCGGCAACGGCCACGGCGACCCCCATCAGCATGGCGTCGTGGAGCGCGGCGGAAAAGGCGGCGCCGGCCGCGGCGGCCCGGGTCATCCCGGCTTCGGCCAGGGCGGCCAGGTGCACGGGCAGCCGGTGGTTAAAGACCACCCCGGCCAGCGCCACACCCATCACCATTCCGCCGTTGCGCGCGGTGGCCAGCATCCCGCTGGCCACGCCCAGATGGGACCGGGGTACGCTGCCCATCAGGGCGCTGCTGTTGGGAGACTGGAAGATGCCGTGGCCGAGGCCCAGCAGCACCAAAGGCCAGACGATCTCCGGCCAGGCGCTGGTGGGGGTGAGCCGGCTGAGCAGGAACAGCGCCGCCGCCGAGACGGCCATTCCCAGCGAGCTCAAGCCCCGGGAGCCGATGCGGTCGGACAGGGTGCCGCTCAACGGGGCCACGACCAGGATGACCAGGGGGAAGGTGGAAAGGAGCAGGCCGGCCCGGGCCGGGTCAAGGCGGAGGACTTCCTTAAAGAAGAAAGGCAGCAGGAAAACGACCATATATTGGACAATAAAATTAAAGACAGCGCTGACGGTGGCAGCGGCAAAGAGGCGGTTTTTGAAAAGGCGCAGCTCCATCATCGGCGCAGCGCAGATGAGCTCCTGGCGCACGAACAGGGGAAAGAAAATCCCGGCGGCCAGGAGCAGCCCCAGGATCGCCCCGGAAGTCCACCCCCACTCTTCCCCATGGCTCAAAGCAAGCAGCAACGAACCGAGGGCAACAAATAAAGCGGCCGCCCCCGGCAGGTCGAAACGCTGCGGCGTGCGGGGCACCCGCGCCAGGACTAAAGAGGCCCAGAAAACAATAATGATCCCGAGAGGTATGTTGATGTAGAAAAGAAACCGCCACCCGGCGTAGTTGAGCAGCAGGCCCCCCAGGGAGGGTCCGAAGCCGAGGGCCGAGGCCACGAAGATCCCGTGCAGGCCCAGGGCTTTCCCCCGCTCCTGCGGCCCAAAGGCCGCCATCAGGATGGCCGGGCCGACGGCCATCACCATGGCGGCCCCGACCCCCTGGAGGATTCGAAAGGCAATCAACAGGTAGATGGAAGGAGCCAGACCGCACAAGATTGCCCCGGCGGTAAAAATTATGCAGCCCGCCAGGTAAATTTTCCGGAACCCGTACATGTCCCCCAGCCGGCCGAAGGTGAGCAGGAGCGTGGAAATCACCAGCAGGTAGGCCATGAGCACCCACTCGACCACGGGCATGCGCGCCTGAAAATAGGCCCCGATGAACGGCACGGCTATATTCATCATGCTGGCGTTTAAGGCCATGATAAAGGTTCCGGCGCCAACTGTGCCTAGAACATGCCATTTTTTGGATTGCCCGGACATGTCCACTTCCCCTTCCTAATCTCCCGTCCCCTGTTTTTTAATCTTTTTATCTCTTAAATCTTCAATACTTAAAGTATTTTTTCCTGCCGCCGGATTGAAAGGTTAAAAAATCGGGGAATTTTCCTGCCTGCTTGGAAAACTCAAGACTCGTTCCGGCCGGCTCTGGCGCGGCGCCTTCCGGTCACGACGCGATCGCGGAAGACCCCGGCCACGCCGAGCAGGACCAGGGCAGTCCCCGCCATTGTCCAGGCCGTTACCGGTTCGTGCAGGATCAGCCAGCCCAGGAACACCGCGATCACCGGGTTGACGTAGGAGTAGGTCATGGCGATGCTGGTGGGGAGCAAGCGCAGCGCCTGGATGTAAGAAGTGAAGGCGACGATTGAACCAAAGACGACGAGATACCCCCACGCATACCAGGCCTCGGACGTCGGGTGAGGAAGCGGTTCGCGCAAAAGAAGCGCCGCCGCTGCAAATCCCAGGCCGCCGAAAAGGTGCTGGTATCCCGAACTGACCAGCGGGGATACCTGCGGGGGTTTTCTGTTTTGCAGGACTGACCCTGCCGCCCAACTGACGGACGCGAGCAGCAGGGCAAGGATGCTGAAAAAGTCTGCTTTTGTCCCGGCGGCCAGGAGCGGCAGGCTTAAAACACCCAGGCCGGCGAATCCGGTGAGCAATGAGCCGGCAAGCAACCAGGAGGGAAGCCGCCGGTCGA
>JBFLZY010000009.1:0-58269 GCA_040755975.1 Bacillota bacterium
TTCCGGAATTAATCCAGACCGCCCGGGAGCAGGGGGTCAAAATGGTGGCCTGCACCATGTCCATGGACGTCATGGGCATCCGGGAAGAGGAGCTCATCGACGGCCTGGAATTCGCCGGCGTGGCCGCCTACCTGGGCGAGGCCGACGAGGCCAACGTGAACCTGTTTATCTAATACCTGATTTTGAAAACCCGACCCCCTGTTCATCCCATAAATGATGCGACCTGCCGGGAAATCTTAGGGCAGGTTATTTTTTGTTTGCCAACAAGGCTCCGCCGCCCCGGGCATCAAGGGGTCTTTTCCTGGTCCTGTCAACGTCCCTGGCCTTACCTGGAGCTGGGAAGAGTATCTCCAGCTATTTTATGACAGCCTCTGTTGAACTTATTATCTGTGACACGTTCAACACGGTCATCGCTTTTCTTCCTTTCGTTCTGTCTCCAATCCATTTTATGGCAGTTCGCAGAGAGCGGTGACTGTATATTCTCATTTTTATTTAGCACAAACCAGGTCCGTCAGCCCTCCTTTTTTCCAAAGGTTTTCTGTTATTAAATCTCCTGTTGGGTTAGCAGCGGTTTATCCAAGTCGACCTTTCCCGGCGATCTAACTGCACAATATATACTATGGTTGCGCAATTTCTTTGAAGTGTGCAATATAGGTTAACCGAGAAAAGGAGCTCTCCGCTCATAACATACCATTTCCAGCAAAGTCGAATTTCAGCTTTATGCTTTCCTTGTGGCCGTTCCTTTTTTAAAAAAGAAAAACCCGCACCATTCTGGCACGGGCGACCGGGCTTGAGAACGGAAGGTACAATCCTTCACTGGTGCTGGCATACAAGCTGGCTAAAGTTTTTTCATGTAGCATAGAGGATGTCTTTGAATTTTCGGAAACAGAGGAGGGTGCTGGCAGTGAATAGTTCTTTCAAAAATGAACTGGTCTGGACTAATTATATTCTTATCGGAAGCTTAATCCTAATGTTCGTTGCGGCCAACCTTTATTACGGGGCGACCAGTATATCTTGGATGAGAATCCTTCCCATTATAGCGCTTATCATCCTGGCCCTGGTTGTCAAGTTAAGGATGCTAAACAAAAAGGGCCGAGACTTGGATGAGCGCATGCAGTACCTGACTTACCGCGCCCTGGCGATCGGTTTCTACTTTTTCCTCGGAGCTGTACTCTGGTTCTACACCAAAGAGATTGTCCTTTTTGGGCATATTTCAAAGAGGACACTGGTTGAACTTATTGCCGGTATGATAGGTTATGTTGGAGGGTTTTTCATATTCCGAAAGTTATATTGATAAAAACAACGAGCGGCTTGGTTCGGCCTGGGGCCACCGGACAGCTTCCGAGGAGGAAACCGAACTGTTTTACGGCTACAAGTTCCATGCCGCAGTGCTGCTTACGGGCCTTGGTCCGCTGCCTTTAGCGGGCCGGCTCGCCCCGGCCAGCGTGGCGGATGTGGAACTGGCGCCCGTACTGATTGACGAAGCTTGTCGGCAGCACCAGCTGATTTACGGTTTTCGTCCGGAATATTACCGGTTACGACTCCGGCGATATTTACAAGAAAGCCATCAATTTGAAAGGGCAGAATGCGCCACACTATTCATTCCGGTGTGTGGCGCATTTTAAGCCGGCTAACACCCGTTGGAACCGGTTTCCCGCCGGCCTTGTCCGCTGCTCCTTATTCGCTGCCGCTGCCTTTTTCGCCGGGGAAAAACCGCTCGAAGGCCGCCAGGAACCCCTCCAGCGATGCTTTGCGGCTGCGGATGCTGGCCGCCCAGGCCCGTAAAAAGCTTTCTCCTTCCGGTGTCAGCGAGTAAACCTTGCGGGCCGGCCCCCCGCTGCCGGGATCCAGGCGCGAGGATACCATCCCTTCTTCCTCCAGGCGGCGCAGGTGGCGGTAGACCACCCCGGGATCCGGTACAGCTTCCAGGAAGGGCAAATTGCCCAGTTTCTCCATGAGCTCATAGCCGTGGGCCGCCTGTTCCTTTAAGAGCAGCAGGAGACAGGGAACGATAAATCCTTCGATGCGGAGTCCGGGTCCGTGGCAGTCACAATGACTGCCATGATGCTGAAAATGTCCTCCCGGCCCACAGCTTACAGGTCCACACATACTTATCCCCCTTGCTAATAGAAATAAATCACTACTGATAGGATATCACTAATGACCTAATTTGTCAACAACAAATTTAGCAGTTAAATCGCCACACGCAAGCAAACGTTTGCGCGACAAGTTAAAACCCGTTAAAAATTACATTTTTACCAATCGTTAACGGCGAGGAGCTTCATTGGGGGCATTTCAATTGGCCGGATTTAGATGTGGATTAACCAATCATTTTCCGGGTGTAATTGAGAAAAGCCAGGGTAGCGGACAAAGACCCGGTCTTTCGCGAAAGCCAGGTAGAAATACATGGCAATTTTCATTTCGCCGCCGGGGGCTGTCTTAATGGAAAAACCTGATTGGCAGGCAGGCAAATAAAGAGCGGCAGCCAATTAATCCAGCAAAAACAACGGGCGGCCGGCGGCAAAGTAAACCCGGCGGGGTCTATAGCCGGCCGATGAGCAGCCGGTGATCGGCGGAAAAGCAGCGGCGTCTGACCAGGTACGTGACCAGGATGCTTCCCAGGGCCGTGGAGCCGACCAGTATGAGCATCACGACGATCTGGTATTTCACCGCCACCAGGGGATCCGTGCCGGCCAGGATTTGTCCCGTCATCATGCCGGGCAAAAAGACGATCCCCACCCCCATCATGGAGTTGATGGAGGGGATCATTCCCGCGCCGACGGCCCTGCGGAAAACGTCGGCGGAAGCCTCCCGGTAGTCGGCGCCCAGAGAAAGGTACATCTCGATTGTGTCCCGCTGTTTGCGTAAATCGCCGAAGAGCCGCTCTAAGGAAAGGGCGATGGCGTTCATGGAATTGCCGATGATCATGCCCCCCAGCGGGATGAAATAGCTGGGTGTGTACCACGGTTTCACCTGGACTACGGCGGCCGTGACGACAATGGTGACGAACGTGTAACTGAGCAGCATGGAGATGGCGGTAGGCGCCAGAAAGGGAATTTCCTGATTTTTCACCCGCCCGACGATGATCCCGGCGGCGAAGGAGACCATCCCGGCGAAGATTAAAAGGACCGGCCAGGGGGAGGCGAGCTGAAAAACGTAACGGAGAACGAACCCCACGAGAAAGAGCTGGGTGATGGTGCGCACCGTTCCCCACAGGATGTCCCGGTGGAGGTTCAGCTGCAAAATCAGCGAACATGCGCCGGCCAGGAGCACAAAGGAGAGCGAGAGGAGCAATCCCGGGTAACTGATGTCGACGACCATCTCCAAACCTCCAGGAAAGATAAAAAAGAGGAAAAAATAACCTGACGTATCGTCAGGTTATTTGATTAATTTTACTGGAGGGAAACGGATAAAATGTAAGTTACCGAAAAGTTTTTAAAAAATAATTATTAGTATCCCTATAGAGATAAGCAGCAAACCCAGGAATGGAAAGCCGGCGGCCAGCAAGATGAAGCCGAGGATAATCAGCGCAATACCGACGGCAATCAACAACGGGTTGCCACCTGAGAAAAGAGTCAGTTCACCTGTTGCTTTCTCTGTCATTTTATATCCCCCCCGCCTTAAAACTTTATTACCAGCATATGTTATCTTAAATAATATTGTGACATAACTGGCAAAAAGATATTAAGTAAAAGCACGTTGTGGCGGGCAACGGGGAAAAGCCTTCCGGGTCGTATTGACACCGGAAGGACAGGCATTATATAATCTATTTATCTATTTAACTAATTTTTTTAAAAGGGGGAAAATTATGGCCAGGCTGTTAAGGGTCGACATGACCAAAAAAGAAGCGAATTTTGCGGACGTTCCGGAAAAGTACAGCCTTTTGGGCGGACGGGCGTTGACTTCGCAAATTGTGGCGGACGAGGTGCCGCCTGCCTGCAACCCCCTGGGCAAGTTCAACAAGCTTGTGTTTGCACCCGGCCTGCTTACCGGCACCAACGCCCCCTCCTCCGGGCGCCTCTCGGTGGGCGGCAAGAGCCCTCTGACCGGCGGCATCAAGGAAGCCAACGCCGGCGGCATAACCTCGCAAAAGCTGGCCAACCTGGGGATTAAGGCCGTCATCGTGGAAGGCAAGCCTGCCGACGGGGGCTGGTCCCTCCTGAAAATCACTCCGGACGGGGCGGAGCTGCTGGACGCCGGCGACCTGGCGGGAAAGGGCACGTACGAGGTGACGGCCATTTGCCGCGAGCGCTACGGGAGCAAGGTGGGCGTCATCACCATCGGTCCGGCCGGAGAAATGTGTCTTTCGGCTGCCGGGGTCACCAACAACGACCCGGACGGCAACAGCAGCCGCTACGCCGGGCGGGGCGGCCTGGGCGCGGTGATGGGATCCAAGAGGCTCAAGGCCATCGTCGTGGACAGCCCGAAAACTTTCGACGCCCCCGTGAAAGACAGGGAGAGATTCAGGGCGGCGGCGAAGAAATTTGCCGACATTTTGGCGAAGCACCCGGTGACGGGGCAGGGGCTTCCTTCTTTCGGGACAAGCGTGCTGATCAACATCATCAACGAAGCAGGCGCGCTGCCCACCAGAAACTTCAGCACCGGCCGGTTCGAAAAGGCTCAGGAAGTTAGCGGGGAAAGGCTCGCCGAAGAAGCCGTGAAAAGGGGCGGAAAGGCCACCCACGCCTGCCACCCGGGCTGTGTCATGCGCTGCTCCAACGTCTACCCCCTTCCCGACGGCAAGGTGTGCGCCCCCATTGAATACGAGTCGGATTGGGCGCTGGGCCCCAACCTGGAGATCGGCGACCTGGACGTCGTCGGCCGGCTGAATTACATCTGTAACGACGTGGGGCTCGACACCATTGAAACCGGCGTCACCCTGGGGGTGTTGATGGAGGCGGGAGTCATCCCCTTCGGAGACGGCGGGGCGGCAATCAGAGCCTTGGAAGAAGTGGGCAAAGGCACTCCCCTGGGGAGGATTATCGGCAGCGGCGCCGCGGTGGCCGGCAAGGTCTTCGGCGTGCGCCGGGTGCCCGCCGTCAAGGGCCAGGGCCTGCCCGCCTACGACCCGCGCGCCTGCAAGGGCGTGGGCGTCACCTACGCCACTTCCCCCATGGGCGCCGACCACACCTCCGGCTACGCCGTGGCTACCAACATCCTGAAGTCGGGCGGCTACGTGGACCCCCTCAAGCCTGACGGCCAGGTGGATCTTTCCCGGAACCTGCAGATCGCCACGGCGGCCCTGGACAGCACCGGCCTGTGCCTTTTCGTGGCGTTTGCCGTCCTGGACGACCCCGAGGCGCTTCCTGCCGTCGTAGAAATGATCAATGCCCAATACGGCACCCAGCTCACGCTGGCCGACGTGACGGAGTTGGGCAAACAAATCCTCAAAACGGAACGGGAATTTAACCGCCTGGCCGGCTTTACGAAGGAGCACGACCGGCTGCCCGAGTTCTTTGCCACCGAAGAACTCCCGCCGCATAAAACGGTGTTTGATATAAAGGGTGAAGAACTAGACCAGGTTTATAATTTCTAGTAAAATTTTTGGAGGAAGCAGTGATCCTTCCCCCGGCAGGGGATGTCCCGGCCCGTTTTTAAAGTGGGATCAAAATGGGCGGTTTTTCGAGCGGTGGCTATCGGTAAGATGACTGAAAACGACGCACGGGAGGAAACCGGTTTGGAGGTAGAAGTCCGGCTTTTCAGCGGCTTAGAGAAATTTTTTCCTGCCGCCGGGCTGGGGAAGGCGTGCCTGGTCCGGGTTCCGGAAGGCGCGACGGGCAGCGATTTAATCCGGCAGCTGAATATTCCTGCGGACCAGGTGTTTACCATGTTCGTCAACGGCCGGCACGCCACCCTGGACCAGGTGCTGGCGTTCGGGGACCGGGTGGCCCTGTTCCCCCCGGTGGGCGGGGGGTAAAAGATGCTTACCAGTGAGCAGTTGGCCCGTTACAGCAGAAACATCCTGCTCTCCGGGTTCGGCGCGGCCGGACAGGAGAAGCTGCTGGCCTCCAAAGTGCTCGTCGTCGGCGCGGGCGGCCTGGGCTCGCCGGTCACCTATTATCTGGCGGCGGCGGGCGCGGGCGGCCTGGGCCTGGCCGATCCGGACGCGGTGGAGCCGTCCAACCTGCAGCGGCAGATTTTGCACACCACCCGGGACGTAGGCAGGCCCAAGGTGGAGTCGGCGAGAGAAAAGCTCCTGGCTCTGAACCCCGATTTGACCGTGGAGGTTTTCCCCGAAGGGTTTCACGAGGGAAACGCTCTGGATCTGGTTGGCCGGTATGATTTTGTGATCGACTGTACGGATAACTTTCCCACCCGTTACTTGATGAACGAGGCCTGCGTGCGGCTGGGGAAGCCCTTCGTTTACGGCGGGGTGCTGGCCTACGTGGGTCAGGTCATGACCGTCCTGCCGGGGAGCAGCCCCTGCCTGCGCTGCGTCTTCAGGGAAGCGCCCGGGGAAGGCGCGCCGACCACCAGCCAGGTAGGGGTGCTGGGGGCTGTTCCCGGGTTAATCGGGACCATTCAGGCCACGGAGGCGGTCAAGTATTTTCTGGGCATCGGCGACTTGCTGATCGGCCGCCTGCTCACCTACGACGCCCTCACGATGTCCTTTTTCGAGACGAGGGTGAAGCGCGACCCGGGGTGCCCCGCCTGCGGCGTTCACGGATTTTGAGGACCCCGGTAAGAAAACACCGTTACTTTGCACCTTTCATTTACTAAATATTTCTGGTGGGTCGGAAATGCGGGATAATTTTCAAAGGGAGATAAACTACCTGCGGGTTTCGGTCACCGACCGGTGCAACCTGCGCTGCTTTTACTGCCTGCCCGAACAGGGGGTCAAGAGCATTCCCCACGGGGAGGTCCTGCGTTTCGAGGAAATCGAGCGCGTTGTGCGGGCGGCGGCCCTCGTGGGCGTGAAGAAGGTGCGCATCACCGGCGGGGAGCCGCTGGTCCGCAGAGGGGTAACCGGCCTAGTCGAGGCGATCGCTTCCATTCCCGAAATCGACGACCTGGCCATGACCACGAACGGGCTGCTCCTGGCCGGGTGGGCGAAAGACCTCAAGAAGGCCGGCTTGAGAAGGGTGAACGTCAGCCTGGACAGCCTTAACCCGGAAAAATTCGCGCGCATCACCAGGGGCGGCGACCTTACCAAAGTCTGGGCGGGCATCGAAGAGGCGCTTTCGCTGGAGATGCACCCGGTAAAGCTGAATACCGTGGTTTTAAAAGGGTATAACGACGAGGAAATTGTCGACCTGGCCGCGCTTTCGACGAAGCTCCCCCTGCACGTCCGCTTCATCGAGCTTATGCCGGTGGGCGTCTGCAAGCCCTGGGCGGACGGCCTGTTTCTCGATGCGGGGCGGGTTAGGGAGATTATCGAAGAAAATCACGGCCCCCTTCGCGAAGTCCGCAAGCTGGCCGGCAGCGGCCCCGCGCACTACTTCCGGCTTCCCGGCGCCCCGGGCACCATCGGCTTCATCCCCGCCGTGAGCGATCATTTTTGCGACCGCTGCAACCGGCTGCGTCTAACCGCCGCCGGGGGGCTGCGCTCCTGCCTGTACGACGAGCGCGAAACCGACGTCAAGGGTCCTTTGCGGCGGGGCGCCTCCCTGGAGGAACTGGCCCGGCTGATCGTCCAGGCGATCAAGAGCAAGCCCGGACGCCACCACATGGCGGACGAGGGGGAAGGCGGGAAAAAGATTATGTCCAGGATCGGAGGGTGAGCAGTTTTTAAGCCGGAGGTAAAAAATTTTGCTGAAAATGATCGAACCGGAAGGAATTTCTTTGGCCGGGCAGAATAAATAACAGGAAGAGCAAATGATCCGGCACCAGGCAGAATATTACTCAAGCCGGGGAGTATTGCTCGATCTAAAAAATATTGGTGGGATCACCGTTCTCCGAGCCCAATCTCCTGTAGCCTTTGAAGGCAATGGGGTTCGGGCCGGTAGGGTGCGTTGGGAAACCGGCGTGCCTCCCAGTGCGGAAAGGAGAGCGCCAACCCGAAACCGGCTGTGTCGGCACCGGGCTGTGTTTTGCTTTCCACAAACCGCAGCCCGGTGTTTTTTATGCCGTTTCGAGGAGGTGAGGGGCCCCCGAAAAAATTTTTTTTATCCGTTCCGCGAAAGATTACGGGAGGGGGAGAGTTAAATGCGGAAAATACTTCTGGCAACTATCATTGCGTGCATGTTTGTCCTGCTCTTTGTGGCGGGGTGCGGTCTGGGAACCGCGCCGCAGCCGAAGGCGGGTGGCGAGCTTCAGGCGGGAAGCCCGCCGAAAGCGAAAGACGTTATTCTGGCCACCACCACCAGCACCGTGGACAGCGGCTTGCTGGACGTCCTGGTTCCCGCATTTGAAAAGAAAACCGGTTACAAGGTAAAAACTATTTCCGCCGGCACGGGGCAGGCCCTGGAGATGGGGAAGCAGGGCAACGCCGACGTTCTGCTGGTGCACGCGCCCGAGGCCGAAAAGCCGCTCGTGGACAGCGGCGTGGGGATTAACTACCAGCTGGTCATGCACAACGATTTTATCGTCGTAGGGCCGGAGAACGATCCGGCGGGGATCAAGACGGCCAAAAATACGGTTGAGACTTTCAAGAAAATCGCCGGGTCCCAGAGCACCTTCGTATCCCGGGGGGACGAATCGGGCACCCATAAAAAAGAAAAGGAAATCTGGAAGGAAGCAGGCGTTGCCCCCGCGGGCAAATGGTACATCCAGGCCGGAACCGGCATGGGGAACACCCTGAACATCGCCTCCGAAAAGGCCGGTTACACCTTGAGCGACCGGGCCACCTACCTGGCGAACAAGAAAAGCCTGAAGCTCGCCATCCTTTTTGAGGGGGACAAAACCCTTTTAAACATCTACCACGTCATGCAGGTCAATCCGGAAAAGTTCAGCAAGGTGAATGCCGACGGAGCCAAAGCTTTCGTGGACTTTCTGATTTCTCCGGAAGGTCAGCAGATAATCGGCAATTTCGGCAAGGACAAGTACGGCGCGCCGTTATTCTTCCCCGACGCAGGTAAAAAAATGGAGGATTTGGGCGCTTGAGACAGCCGGGCGCATTTAAGCAAAAAGGGAAATGAGGATTGTTATGAACAACGCCCTTCTGGAAGTACGCAACCTGCAATTTGCAAGGGGTCAGCGGCAGATCCTGGAAATCGACCATTTTTGCCTTCCCGAGGGGGAAACCGTTGCTCTGATCGGCCCCAACGGGGCGGGGAAAAGCACTCTTTTGCAGATCATGGCCCTGATTTTGAAGCCTTCCAGGGGGACCGTGACGTTTAGAGGAGAGGCGGTTGATTCCCGAAACGCCCTGACCTTCCGCCGGCGCATGGCCGTGGTATTTCAGGAGCCGTTTCTTTTAAACATGTCCGTCTACGAAAACGTCGCCTCCGGCTTAAAGCTCCGGAGGGTGCCGAAAAAGGAAATCAAGAAAAAGGTAGATTACTGGCTGGAGCGTCTGGGGATCGCTCACCTGGCCGGGCGCCGGGCCTACCAGCTTTCCGGGGGGGAGGCCCGGCGGGTAAGCCTGGCCCGGGCCTTTGTCCTGGAGCCGGAGGCGCTTTTCCTGGACGAACCCTTTTCGGCCCTGGACTTCCCCACGCGCTTCGGTTTGCTGACAGATCTGGGCCGGCTCTTGCAGGACGCCGGCGTGGCCGCCCTTTTCGTTACCCACGACTTTTCGGAAGTTCCCTACCTTACCGACCGGGTGGCCGTCCTTAAAGAAGGCCGCCTGGTCCAGACGGGCACCTTTGAAGAAGTCTTCAAAATAAAACCGCGCAAAGAAACCTACCTTACCTCCCTGTACAGGGTTTTTCAGGATTAAAAAAAGTTTTTTGACAGGAGGAAAAAGCAATTTCCTGTCGAAAGGAAAAGGAGTAAAGAAATAGGGAGGGAGGGAAATAAATACTCCCGTAGAGGCACCGAAAAGCCTCCGCCCTTAAGGAAACTTTTTCGCTTGTCTCTTAGCCAGGGTAAGAAACGATGCAACGGACGCTTCCCGGTTTCAAGACGATCCTGATCATCCTTATTATTGTCTTCACCAGTGAGTTTTTGACTGCATTGCCGGCCGTGGCGCAAGACCAACACAGCTCTCCGTGGCCGATGGCCGGCGCAAACAGCTTTAAAAACCGGCGGGCGGCGGTTAACGGCCCAAGCGGCGCGGCGTCGCTTCAGACCTGGTGGCAGTATCAGGCGCCGGCCGGCGCCTTCAGCGGCGACCCGGTGGTGGGGGAGGACGGAACCGTTTATGTCGGGACCACCGCCGGAGCGGTGTACGCCCTCGACCGGGACGGCGGTGGCGTAAAATGGTCCGTTTCGCTGGGCCACCCGGTGATCGGCAGCCCGGCCGTAGACGCCGGTTCAGGCGTGGTTTACGTTGCTTACGGGGGAACCGGCGGGGGTGAGGATTTTTACGCAATCTGCTCCCTTGACGCCGGAAGCGGAAATTCCCTGTGGTCGCTGCGCAGCCCGCCGCTGTATGGAGGTGGCGATACTCCCATAACCGCCAGCCCCGCGGTAGAAAGCGGCGGGATTTACGTGCCGCTGATTAATGGAGTATGGAAGGTAACGTCTGGAGGGCAGACATCCTGGCTCTACGGCGGGTTAGACTACGGTGACGAGAACCATTGTTCGCCGGCAGTTGCCGATGGCAAAGTTCTGTTTGTTACATCCTTGGGTTATGGCCACGCCTTGTCCGCTGCCGACAAGTCCCTTTTTTGGAAGAGAATTGTTACAGGCAGCCCTCTTCAGTCCGGCCTTGCTGAGGAAATTACCCCCGCCGTGAGCCCGGACGGTAGTGTAATGTATTGTTGTCTTAAAAACGTTTCGACGGTTTATGCGGTCTACGCGACATACGGAGGGGGTAAGTGGAACTTTTCCTTGCCCGGCTTCTCTCGTCCGGCGGCCGTCGGCGCGGACGGCGCCGTCTACGTGAGCGGCGCGAACGGGGAACTCTTCGCCCTCGACCCTGCCGACGGCAGTCTGCGGTGGTCTGTCGATCCGGGAGAAAACGCGGCTGCCGACGGCTCCCCGGCAGTGGGGGGCGACGGGACCGTGTACCTGCTGCGCGGGCTCAGCTTATGCGCAATTGACTCCGGCAGCGGGGAGTTGCGGTGGGGATATCCCCTCGCCGCCGAAGGGAGAGGGGTGGGTTCGCCGGTCCTCGCCGGAAACGGCACGGTGCTGGTGCGTACCGAGTCCTTCTCCGGCGAAGCTTTCTGTTTGCCGTGGGACCGGATGTTACCCCGCCGGCGGTCACTGCCTGCGACCCGCCGGGCGGCGCCGGGGAAGTCCGGATCGACGCCGACCTGGTGCTGACCTTCAGCGAGGATGTAGCTGCCCGGGAGGGGAGGCGGATCATCATTAGGAAATGGGAAGATGACGCGGTGGCGGAGGAAATCCCCGCTGACGGCGACCGGGTTACGATCAACGGCAACATTGTCACGATCGATCTCGTCAACGACCTGGGATACGGCACCCGCTATTACGTTTTGATTGACCCCGGCGCATTTCGTGACCTGGCGGGAAACGACTACGCGGGGATCGGGGATAAGAACGTCTGGAGCTTCACGACGGTTTCCCCGCCGGAGGTCAGTTCCACCGTTCCCGCTGACGGCGCTGAGGGTGTGCCCCTGGATACGGCAATTACCGTCATCTTTAGCGAAGAAGTGCGGGCGGGGGGCGCCTCCGGCGGGATGAAGGTCTATAAAACGAATGACCCGGAGAGCGAGGTTGTGTTTACTTACCGGATTAGCGGCGCCACCCTGGCCGTTGAACCGGTGGGCGACGGCCCGGAAGGCTGCCTGGAGCCCGGCGTTTCCTATACAGTGTACCTTCCGGCTGGCGCGGTGGAGGATCTTGCGGGCTGCCCACTGGCGCAGAACTACGTTTTCAGCTTCACGACGGCATTAGCCGATGAATCCGATACTACCCCGCCCACTCCTCCCGGCGATCTCGCCGCCAGGCCGGTCAGCTCTACCGCCATCGACCTGGCGTGGTTTGCCGCCACTGATAACGTTGGTGTTGCGGGATACAGCATCGAGATGCGCCGGGGGGAAGAAGGTAGCTACGCGGTGATCGGGACTACCACCGAAACCGCTTTCCGGTCATCCGGCCTTATTCCAGGCACCATATATACCTTCCGGGTGCAGGCCTACGATGCGGCGGGCAACTACTCCGGTTATTCAAACGAGGCAGGGGCGGCTACCATGGAAGATCAACCGGAGGAAAACCCCCTGCCCCAGGTTGTCGGCCGGGCTCCTGCCGGTAGCGGCGCAGCCGTCAACGGGAGCCTGCGGGCGCTCTTCGACCTGGAAATACGGGCGGCGGCCGACCCGCAGCAGGGCGTGCCCTTTATCCTGGCGCCCGCGGGAGGAAACGGTGCTGCCGTGTACGGCACAGTGGGCGAAGACGGCCGCACGGTGACCGCCCCTTACAGCAGCCTGGCCTACAACACCGGCTACACCGTAACAATCCCGGCCAACAGCGTGGTCAGCGTAATTTACGCCACGTATAACGATGAAGAAAGCTGGAGTTTCACCACTGTGAACGAGCCCGACGTCACTCCCCCGCAGGTGATCTCAACCGTCCCAGCCAGCGGGCAGACCAATGTCCCGGTTAACCCGGTAATCACCGTAACCTTCAGCGAGCCGGTGACGTCCGGGGATCAATACGGTCAGATCGTCCTCCGTACCGGGAATCACGATGTACCTATCGCGAAAAGTATAGATGGTTGCAGCCTGGTCATTACCCCGCAGGGTCCCCTGGCCGGCGGCACATTCTATACTGTCGTCATCCCGGCCGGCGCGGTCGAGGACGCGGCCGGAAATCTTCTGGCCGAAGCGTACCCCTTCGTCTTTTCCACCCGCCCGGATTCCCCGGACGGCGGCGACGGCGACGATTACGTTCCGCTAAGGATTGAAATGCCGGTCAGGCCCGATTCCGCCACCATCGCCGAGCTTCCCGGCAAAGTGAGGGTGGAGGCGCCGGCCGGGGCCATCACCGGCGAAAACGCCGTTCTCGTTGTGGAAGTGGTGGACGCGACCAGAGCAGCGGCGGCCGGGATGCCCCTTTGCGGCCCGGTGGTCAACATTGCGGTGAGAGACGGGGCGGTCGCGGGAAAGATCGGGGTGCTCATCTTCATTAACGAAAGCGGCTCCGGCGGGGGCCGGGAGCCAGCCGCCTTTTTTTACGACAACGAGGGGGGCAGGTGGCTGAAACTCGGCGGCGTTGTGGATCGCAACAGGGGCACGGTATTCTTCACCATTGAACACCTGACGCTGTTCGCCGTTTTCGGGGCGGCCAAAGCAACGCCCCGGCCGGCTGTTGCCTTCCTGGACATGGCCGGCCACTGGGCGGAGGAAACCGTTAACAGGCTGGCGGAAATGGGCCTCGTCGCCGGCTACCCCGACGGCACCTTCCGGCCGGAGAAGCCCCTCACCCGGGCGGAAGGGGCGGCGCTGCTGGTGCGGGCCATAAAAGCACCGCCGGCGACGGGGAGGGACTTGCAGGTCCTCAGCCGGAAAATGGCCGACGCGGCGGACATCCCCTCCTGGGCGCAGGAAGCGGCGGCCGCGGCGTTGCGGGAGGGCCTGATTAAAGGCCTGCCGCACGGCGACGCCCTGTTCTTTGCAGCCGGGCACCCGGTGACCCGCGCGGAGCTGGCGGTGATCCTGGCGCGGGCCTTAAAGAAAAGGGAAAGCCAGCCCGCGCCAGGCCGGCTGTGGTTCACTGACGCCGGCAGCATCCCGCGCTGGGCCGCGGAAGACCTGGCGGCAGCGGCCGGCGCGGGCTTTATCAAGGGCTACCCCGACGGCACCTTGCGGCCGGCCCACCCCGTCACCCGGGCCGAGGCGGCGGCTGTGGTGAAGCGGTTTCTTGATTCGGCATTTGGCTCAACAAAAGGTGAAGGAAACGAGTGAAGCCTCTCCTGCCTGAAGAGGCGGGGGCTTCCTGGTTCATAGACTTCGAGTGTTTGCCTGGGCTTTTGGGCAGTTTCGTTGAAAAGCGGATGACAGTCCGGCAGATTTACTCTCAAGACACAAGGTGTGATCTTTACTCTGTCGCTTGACTGGTGCCGGGTCGGCCTGTATGATGGAGAAAAGGGGGAAGCGGTATTATCGGCACTTTGAAAAGAAAATAGCCGCCTTTCGTTCCTTTCTGATGCGGATGGCCGGGGAACTCGACTGAAAAGCCATTGCTGAAGGTGGTGAGAAAAAAGAAAGCTTTGCCTGGCGCACAAAAAAACGTGACTGAATAAACATTGGCTGGTACTTTGTTCCGGGGTGTCAAGAGTGGAGGGAAAATTGATGGCGAAAAGTTCACTGGGCCTGGAAGAAAATATCGCGGGTTTATTATGTTACTTGCTTGGCTTCATCACGGGGTTCGTTTTTCTGGTGCTGGAAAAAGAGAGTTCCTTCGTCAAGTTCCACGCATTGCAATCGACCATTGCCTTTGGCGGACTGTTCATCGTAAGCCTGGTTTTGGGCTTCATCCCCTTCCTGGGCTGGTTGATTGATCTATTGATCTCTCTGTTTTCCCTGGTTCTCTGGATTATCTGCATGGTTAAAGCCTACCAGGGAGAGATGTTCAAGCTGCCCGTTGCCGGGGAGATCGCGGCGAAACAGGCGCAGCAGTGAAGCTTCTCTGCAGACGACGCTTCCGGGATGTCTGCCCCCGGTGTCTGTACGCACTGGACCTCCCTGCCGCCTTTTTGCGACACCAACAGGGGATGCCCGGCACTCGCTTAAGCCAGCTTTTTGTTTTCTGTTGATTGGAATCCAATCCAAGCCAAAACGGAAAACATTAACATAAGCTCACATAAAGGCTGGGTGCCGGGTCGGCCCGCAGCGTTGGGGCGACGGCAAACGAATGGCGGGCAAAGGACTATTTTGAGGGCAGGTATGGAGTTGCGATCTTAGGTGAAGATAGCGCCAGCCGGTTTAACCGATGAAGGAGGACGACGAACGTCTTGGATGACGCAGAAATCAAAAAAAGAACGCGGGAAACGGCGAACAGGCTCTTCGGCAAGGGAATCAAAATGGACCCTCCCTATAAAACGTGGCGGGAGTTTGATAAGGAACTGGCCAACGACTTATCCATGTTCATCACGGGCAACCTTTACTCGCGCACTGTTCTCACTCTGCCGGAAAGGCAGATGATCACGGTGGCCGCGCTGGCGGCTTTGCGGGCCAGGGAGGAGTTGCGCCTGCACGTGAACGCCGCCTTAAACGTCGGCTGCGACCCGAAAAAGCTGGCCGAGATTTTTTTCCAGATCAGCACCTACGCCGGAATGCCGGCGGTGAACGAAGCGCTGCAGGTCTACCGGGAAGTTCTCCAGGAAAGAGGGGAGTGGCCCATCGAGTAACTTTCGGGCCGGGAAAATCTTCGGTGCCGGATCCATTTTTTCTTGTCTTTCTTCGTTGCAAAAAGGGTTGGGAGGGCCTGGGCGGCCTCCGGGCAGGTTTCCCTTTGCTGTTTTTTAGCCTTTAATTTTTGTGCCTCAATAAATTTAAATACGGGGGGTATGTTAAAAATGGCCGCGTTGACTGAGCACATGAAGGAATTAGTAAAAAGCGGAAGGTGCCTGGTGGCCACCGCGGGTAAGGACGGGTGGCCGAATGTGGGCCCGAAAGGCTCAGTGGTTGTGGTGGACGATTCCACGCTGGCCTTCGGGGAGGTAACGGGGAGACAGACCTACAAGAATCTGCAGGAAAACCAGAAAGCGGCGATTGCGGTCATGGACTACGAGCAGCGGGTAGGCTACCGCTTTGTGGGCCCGGTGGAATTGGAAACCGAAGGGCCGCTCTACGAAAAATTTGCGCAGCGGTTTGCGGAAATGAAACTGCCCCGGCCGGCCGCGGCGGTCAAGGTGAAGGTTGAAGCGATTTATGATCTAGGAATTAAAAACCCCGGCGGAAGGATTGCCTGAACCAGTCCGGAAAATCCGGATGAAGGCTGAAAATACAACGTTTGCGGCTAATGGCGGCTCCTCCCCCTGCTGAAATGGGGGAGGAATTTTTTAGTTACGTGCCATTCCATATTCCCTAAATTTTTACCGGAAAATCATTGACAATGTGTGGTCGGGTCAGGGTATTATATTTTTATAAAGGCGATCAGTGATGTTTTTATGTTTTTACCTGGAAGGGGCGCTTCTTATGCCCGTTGAACAAATTATGCAACTAATCAACCAGGCCGTGGGGCTTTACTACCGCCTCATCCTGGTGGTGGCGCCGGCAGGCAGGGGTAAGACCCGCCTCCTCCAGGAAGTACATAAACTTACCGGTGCTCCTTTACTGAACGTTAATCTTGAACTCTCCCGCCGCCTCCTCGACCTCACCGAACGTCAGCGGGCGCTGCGCTTATCCCGGTTACTCTCCGACATCGTGAATGCCCCCCAAAATGACGTCATCCTCCTTGACAATACTGAAATCCTGTTCGATGCGGCGCTCAAGCAGGATCCACTGCGGCTGCTGCAGGGCCTTTCCCGGAACAAGACTATCGTTGCCGCCTGGAATGGCTGCCTGGAAAACGGGTATCTGACTTTTGCAAAACCAAATCACCATGAATACAGGCGCTATCCGGTCCGTGATTTCCTGGTCGCAGGCCCGGAACCATCGACCGGTATTCAGGAATGCAGGAATGAACAGTATTATTTGGATCCTGCATAAAAGGTGCCGGCTAAAAAATTGAGGGGGCAGATATTCGATGAAATACCAGGACCTGATCCAGTTTGATCCGATCAGAACCGTCGTTCAGCTGCGGGATGCCGACCGGGAGTCCGCTGCCCGGCAACTGGTGGAAACTTACGTCATCTCCCGGGAAATGGCCGAAAAACTGACCAGTCTCGTCATTCCCCAGCTTCAGTTCGACCAGCCGGCGGACAACAAGGGACTCCTGGTGGTCGGTAACTACGGCACCGGTAAATCCCACCTCATGGCGGTGCTCTCCGCCCTGGCCGAGCATGCGGAACTGGTCGCGCTGCTCAAGGACAGCCAGGTGGCCGGTGCCGCCAGAGGGATCGGCGGCCGCTTCAAGGTGGTGCGCACTGAGATTGGCGCCACCACCATGTCTTTGCGCGACATTGTAGCGGGCCAGCTGGAGGAACACCTGGCGTCTATGGGAGTGGATTATGTATTCCCCTCCACGGCGCAAGCGCCCAACAATAAACGGGCCTTCGAGGAGATGATGGCCGCTTTCCACCGGAAATATCCCGATCACGGCCTGCTCCTGGTGGTGGACGAGCTCCTGGACTACCTGCGGTCGCGCAAGGACCAGGAACTCATTCTGGACCTAAATTTCCTCCGCGAGATCGGCGAGGTCTGCAAAGACCTGCGCTTCCGCTTCATTGCCGGAGTGCAGGAGGCCATTTTTGACAGTCCGCGTTTTTCTTTCGTGGCCGACAGCATCCACCGGGTAAAGGATCGCTTTGAGCAGATCCTGATTGCCCGCACCGACGTCAAGTTTGTGGTGGCCGAGCGCCTGCTCAAGAAAACCGGCGCCCAGCAGGCCGGGATCCGCGAGTACCTGACGCCTTTTGCCCGTTTTTACGGGCGCATGAACGAGCGCCTGGACGAGTTCGTCCGCCTTTTTCCCGTCCATCCCGATTACATCGATGTTTTTGAACAAATCCGGGTGGCGGAAAAACGGGAAGTGCTCAAAACCCTCTCCCGGGCGATGGAAAACCTTCTTCTGCAGGATATCCCGGACGACCGGCCCGGGCTGATTGCCTACGACAGCTATTGGGCCTCCCTGCGGGAAAACACCTCCTTCCGGGCGGTTCCGGAGATCAAAGCGGTGATCGACTGCAGCCAGGTGCTGGAGGCCCGCATCCAGCAGGCCTTCACCCGTCCCGCCTACAAGCCCATGGCCCTGCGTATCATCCACGCCCTGTCGGTGCACCGGCTGACCACGGGCGACATCTACACACCCATCGGCGTGACGGCGGAGGAGCTGCGGGACGGGCTCTGCCTGTACCAGCCCGGAATCGAAGAACTGGGCGGCGACCCGGCCGACGACCTGCTCTCCCAGGTGGAAACGGTATTACGGGAAATTCACAAAACGGTAAGCGGGCAGTTCATTTCCTCAAATAAGGATAACCGCCAGTTTTACCTGGACCTGAAAAAGACCGACGATTTTGACGCCTTGATCGAAAAGCGGGCCGAAAGCCTGGAGGCCTCCCACCTGGACCGTTACTATTACGAGGCCTTGAAACGGGCCATGGAGTGTGCCGACCAGACCTACGTCACCGGGTTCAAGATCTGGCAGCACGAGCTGGAATGGCTGGAGCGCAAAGCGGCGCGCCGGGGGTATCTTTTCTTCGGCGCGCCCAATGAGCGTTCCACCGCGGTGCCACCGCTTGATTTCTATATTTACTTCCTCCAGCCTTTCGACCCGCCGCCTTTTAAAGACGAAAAAAAGGCCGATGAAGTGTTTTTCCGCCTGAAGGGCCTTGACGACGGGTTCCGGACCATGCTCCGGAACTACGCCGCGGCCCTGGACCTGGCCTCCAAGGCCTCGGGCCACGCCCGGTCCGCCTATGAATCCAGGGCGGCCACTTATTTGCAGGAACTTGACCGGTGGCTGAAAGAAAACATTTTCACGGCTTTCGAGGTAACCTGCCAGGGGCGGGCCAAAATCCTGACCGAGTGGGTGAAAGGGAAATCATTCCGGGAAGTCTCCGGCATCGCCCCCGGTGAGCGCCTGAACTTCCGCGACCTGGTGAATACTATCTCCGCCGTCTGCCTGGGCCCGCACTTCCAAAACCTGGCCCCGGAATACCCGTCCTTCACGGTTCTCATTACCGGGGCCAATCGTTCCCAGGCGGCCCAGGACGCCCTGCGGGCCATCGCCGGGCAGCACCGCACCAAACAGGCGACAGCGGTGCTGGACGCGCTGGAATTACTGGACGACTCCAGGCTGGATCCCTACCGGTCACGGTATGCAAAAACCGTCCTCGAGATCATGAAGAAAAAAGGATCCGGTCAGGTGGTCAATCGTCCGGAGCTGTTTTGCGAAGTTTACGGCGTGGAATACTTCGCCGCGGATAAAGGATACCGCCTGGAACCGGAGTGGCTGATTGTGCTCCTGGCTGCGCTGGTTTATTCGGGCGACCTGGTGCTGGCCGTTCCGGGCAAAAAGTTCGACGCTACGGGGCTTTCCCAACTGGCCGCGCTCGGCGTTGACGAATTGATCCAGTTCAAGTACATCGAACGGCCCAGGGACTGGAACCTTCCGGCGCTCAAGGCGCTGTTCGAGCTGCTGGGGCTGACGCCGGGCATGGCGCAGCTGGTCACCCAGGGGAAAGAAGAGCCCGTCTATGAACTGCAAAAAGCCCTGGCCCGGCTGATAAAAAGGCTGGTGCTTACGCAAGAGACATTAAAGGACGGTCTGTCCTTTTGGGGCCGCAGCCTGCTTGCCGGTGAAGAAGCTCAAAAACTGCGCTCCTGCCTGGAGCAAACCAAAACCTTTTTCGAGTCGCTCCAGGTTTACACTTCACCGGGCAAAATGAAGAATTTCCGGTATGACGTGACGGAAGTGAATGCTCAGCGGGAAGGATTGGCGGCCACGAAAGAGGTGGAGTTTCTGCGTGAACTGGTGGTGGAACTCGGACCGGCGGCTGCGTACCTGACCACCGCCGAGGCCGTCCTGCCCGCCGGGCACGCCTGGATCGACGGGGTGAAAGCGGCGCGGGACGAGATCCTGGCCCAAATCAGCGATCCGGCCGGGCGCCGCGGAACGGCTTTTCGCCAGGAGGCCCGGCGCAGGCTGACCGTGCTGAAAAGGGAGTATGTCCAGATATACCTTTCCCTGCACACCAAAGCCCGGCTGGGTGTAAACGAAGACAGGCACAAGGCCCGGCTCATGGGCGACCAACGGTTGAAGGTTTTACAGCAGCTTTCCGCCATCGACCTCATGCCCCGCCAGGAATTGTCCGATTTGCAAAACCGCCTGGCCGGGCTGAAGACCTGCTTTAATCTCACTGAACATAACCTGGACACGTCGCCGGTTTGCCCGTACTGTGGTTATAAGCCGGCTGCGGAGCCGGCGGCAACCCCGGCAGCTGCGGTACTGGCCGATCTGGACGGGAGACTGGACGAAACGGTGGAAAATTGGACTCGGACCATTTTAAAAAACCTGGCGGATCCGGCGACGCAGGGTAACCTGGAACTGTTAAAACCCGCGGCCAGGGAACTGGTGGACGATTTTTTGAAAAGACGGGCGCTGCCGGACGAAATAAGCGCAGAATTTATCCAGGCTTTGCAGGAGGCCCTTTCCGGTTTAATCAAGGTATCGGTAAAAATCGGAGACCTGCGGGCGGCCCTGCTCTCCGGCGGTTCGCCGGCCACGCTGATCGAGCTTAAGAAACGGTTTGCAGAATATCTGGAGGAGCTTGCCAGGGGTAAAGATACGGAAAAGATCCGGGTGGTATTGGAATAGAAGGGAACAGAACGGCTTCTGAAATGATGTGTTTATTGTTATCTGGAAATAATAGTCATTTTAAGAAGGAAACTGAACAAAAATAAAGAATTGCTTTTATAATTATCAGGCAAAAGACAGCATGATAAACATACATAACCAGGCCTATTCCGGAATGGGGGTTGATCAGTGAATGGGTAAACAAGGTTCCGAAAAAGAGAAATTGGAAATCCAGTTAAAAATGCTGACCCCTTTCTGGACCGGCGGTGTACGGGGGATTACCGACAGCCTGCGCGAGGCGGGGGTTGCCGGTTCTTTGCGCTGGTGGGATGAGGCTATCGTGCGGGGCCTTGGCGGAACGCCCTGTGATCCGTACAGGCATGCTCACGAACTTTCCGGAAAAAGCCTGCAGCATTACAAAGAAGCACTCCGGCGGGGAATAAATTGGTGGCAGGCATTGGACGCTGCCGGGTTGTGCGATACCTGCAAAATCTTCGGCACGACGGGATGGAAAAGGCAATTCCAGTTTAAAATACGGGAGGAAACCCGGCTTTTGTGGGAACCGCCGCCCGATACTTTGAATGTGCGTCCGCCGGACCGGACGAGAGGTTGGTTTGTGCCGCCGGGGATGATCGGCCGGGCGGTCCTGCAGTTTTCCGGGGAAAATGAAGTTCTCGGCCGGCTGGCGTCCCTTTTCCTCTTTGTTGAAAAATGGGGGGCGCTAGGCGCCAAACCCCAGCTGGGTTACGGGGTTTTTCAGGTGGAAAACCGGGAGGAGGTTAAAAGCCGGGCGGCAAAATGGATACCGAAGGATAGTATTTTACCCGGAGGGAAAGAAACTTACCCTGATCTACGCCGCTTTGGTTTCTTCCGTTTTCGCTTCCAGCCGGAACGGCCAAACTGGTGGAGCCGGCTGCCGGCCCTGGAGAGGCTGCTGGGAAGAACCGATACGGCGAGGGCGCTGAAGAAAGCTGCTGAAGAAGGGATGGTTCCCGTTTTGCCGGTATTGAAAAACGAGTGGCGGTTTAATCGTTGGAAAGGCCCCCTCGGGGTTGAACGCTGGCTGTTCGGAACCTCCCTGGGTAAAGAGAGCCGGGTACGAAGCAAAATTGGCGCCAGCTGGGCCTACAGAAGTGGTGACGAGTGGGAAGTGCGGGGATGGGTCTGGTTCCCTGAACGGGATAAAGAAAAAAGGCCAATTCCGGAGGAATATCAGCAACGGATCTGGAATGCGGTACGGGACAAGGATTTGTGGTGTACGGCCCTGAAAATACCCGAAGGAGAACTCCGGACGTGGCCGGATGTGGAACTGTGGCGCGAGTGGCGGCCTGACGAAGTGTTGAGTTTTTTGGAGGGGCGTTAATGATTGAGGAACTGATCATCCACCGTTTCCGGGGAATTTATAAAGGCCACCTCAAGGACTTCGCCGGGTTTAACCTCCTGGTGGGGCCGAACAACACCGGCAAGTCGGCGGTGCTGGAAATGCTTTATTTGGCCGGAGTGTGCGGGCGCGAATGCGGGCTCGTCGTGGAGGCGACGGGAGACCGCTTTAGTGCCGCCGTCCCTCTGGAGAATGATTTTTTAGGCTTTAATCCCTGCCCTCGCCTTTGGGCCCGGCACGGGGAGAAAGAGGACAGGGAAAAACCGTCCACCGACCTGAAAGAAAGCGGGACACTGGATTTCCATTTGCCTTTGGGCAACGAAGACCTGTTGCGGGAATTCCGCCTTGTGCCACCTCCTTCAGAAGAAGTGGAATACGGTGGTTTTTCCGGGAAAGATAAAAAAAGCATTGCTGTTTTTGCCTTGCCGGGGGCGCCGGAAATTCCCGCTGAGCTCATCCCTTTCAAAGATGAAATCAAAGACCTTGCCGGTTATGTATTCTTGTACCAGTGGTACGGCCAGTTTATCTATAAAAATAACGAAAAAGGCCTCTCCACCTGGGCGCTGGGCGGAAAAAGGCCGGATCCCGGAAGGGTCCTGTTTTTTGATTTCCACGCCGCCCACGGCAATTTCCAGTTAAGTTTTTTTAAATTTGCCCAGGATCTTCCCGACTGGTACAGAAAAATCGAAAGATCGCTAAGAAAAATTTTCCCCGACATGACCGGATGCCGGGTGGAAATGGTTCCTGCCGGAGAAAAGGAAATGCGGGCCCAAATCCGGCTTCCCGGTCGCAAGCCGCTTCCCGTCGACGCTTTCGGTGACGGCGCGCGGCACGCCTTCAAGGTTCTGGCCGGGCTCGTCGCCCTGGTCGAAGCGGTGGACGAAAGGCACCCCGGGCTTTTCCTGTGGGAAGATCCGGAACTATTTATGCACCCCGCTACCCTGGGCAGATTGCTGGCCGAAATTATCAACCTGGTCAAAAAGAAACCTGTACAGGTTTTTATCTCCACCCAGAGCCTGGAAGTGATCGCCTGGTTTGGTAAAATGATTGTAGACAAGAAACTGGAGTACAGGGCATTACGCACTTATACCTTGGCTCTCTCCAAAGGGGAATTGCAGGCGAGGGTGCACCGGGGGGAGAACCTCAAGGAATGGCTGAGGTCGGGCTTCGATCCCCGGTTCCGGGATATTACTTCCGAGGAAACATTGCCATTTACCTGGTATCTGTTAACGAACACAAAAGGTGACCCGGTATGGTAGATATAGCGGTTTATTGTGAGGGCCATACAGAATGGTTTGTGGTTTACAAGTTGCAAAAAATTGGGGTTTTATCCAGTGCCTATTTATTGGGGAGCAAGGAGTATGAAGAAAGAAAATATATAGATAAAACCTGGATTAAAAATTCCATAAAGGATCTTTTTAAGGAGCCAGGCATTTTAATAAATCCATCTTATACAAACATTTTACTCATTTATGACCAGGAAAAGAAGCCAAAAGCGAATGATATTCCGCAAGAAATTACGAAAAAGGCACAGAAAAAAGGATTGTCGCTGACTTTCGAGACTGATAATTTTAGTAATGTTTTCTACGCCAAAGTAAATGGATCAAATATTTCTCTTTTTGTGTCAGATAAGCCCGGCCCCGATGGAAACCGGGATTTTGACGGGTATATTGTTGAGTTGCTTGAATGTGCCGGGCCTGAAATTATTGCTAACCTGTTAAGTGATAAAGATATAATGACCATATCTTCCCTTAGAAAAAAGGTCCAACATTTACCGGCAAAAGAGGAAACTGTATATTTGCTGGGCAGGGAGGATATCCCGGGGCTCATGAGCCAGCGCGACTGGGGCGTGCAACGCTCCAAAACGCTGCTTTATTCCATTATTACCGCAGCTCAGATTAACAAGTCGCACGTTTTGTTTTCAGGAGATGTTGTCGAAAAAGCCCCCGCGGAAAAATTAAAACAGGTTTTTGCCCCCCTTATTGCCGCCTGGGACGCTTTGGTGGCGATGGCAGCCATGGATGCTTAGAGCAGATAGCTTTTTTTGGGTAGATAACTGAAAAAGTTATATGGAAAGCTGTTCGTAATTTTTAACTGATTGGGCGATTTGCCCGAAAGGGGGACAGGCACGGTGAAATATGAATTTCACGCCCTCTACGATTTCGCCTCGGCCGAAAGCCTCGTTCAACAGGAAACCATTGCCTTTCTATCCGGCCTGGAAGCCCGGCCGCCGAAGGCTCTTTCCCGTTTCCTGGAGGTGGGCGACCAGGTTGTCCGGGCCGGGCTGCTGGCCCAGGCTCTGGCCACGCCCCATAAAGAGCTTGCCCGCGTGGGACGGGGGCCTGGAAGAAAACCAGGCGGCCTCCTGAGTCTTTATAGAAGCAAAGAATACCGTCGCCTGTTGGAAAGCAGGATTAAAACGTTGTCATCTCTCGGGCTTGCAACTTCACCTCCCGACCCAGCCGCCTTTCCGCCGGGCTCGTGGAACGTTCAGTTCACCTTTACCCTGCAGAAGCCTTACTTCAGCCGGGATGATACAGATTTTTACGTCCTGGAGAATCCCGTGAAAAAGGAATGGGCCTTTAAGGTGCCCTACGTGGCCCCTACGCAGTGGAAAGGGGCCTTGCGGGCGGCCATGGTACGCCGGCTGGCGGACGGAAAAGAGAGCCTTGAGCCTTCGGAATTTGCCCGCCGGCGCCTGTGCCTTTCCCTGCTGTTTGGCGGCGAAAAGGGAGAGGAGGTGGAGGACCTGGTCATTCCGGCCGGTTATCTTGATCGGGCGGGAGGTGCGGAAGCGGCCCGCCTGTACCGGAAAATGATGAAAAAATATTTTCACGGCAGGGATGATGAAGATCTGCCCCATCTTGCCGGGCGCCTCCATTTCTACCCCACATATTTCGACCGTCTTGACCTGGAATTAATCAACCCCCACCCTCGGGACACCGGCGCCGGGGAACGGCCTGTCTATTTCGAGTGTGTCCCCGCCGGCGTCGAAGGCACCTTTGCCCTGTTTTACGTCCCCTTTGAAAGTTCCGGTGGCAGTGAGGCGGAAATACGAAAAGAGGCGCTAGAGGACCTGCAAATGGTGGCGGAAGGAATCCGGCTGATGATGACCGTTTATGGTTTCGGCGCCAGGACCTCTTCCGGGTTCGGGGCGGCGGAGGAAAGAGTAAAGAATGGGCTATGCCGGATTGGGGATTTAGAGCTAGAATTTTGTTCTTTAAGCGAACTGGTGAAAGAAGTGGGGAAAAATGATTGAATTAGAGAGATTAATGGATCCCGCTAACCATAAATATCTTCTATTGGGGGAAATTGCAGCCTGGCTGCATGACATTAAGAAAACTTTTGGAAAAAAGATAATAAGTCTTCTTCCCGGTTTGTTGCCAAGAAAAGTAACAAAAATTCTCAGTAGCGAACGGTTTGATTATACATTGCCTATCTGGAACGAGCAAATTTTTCTACTGGGTGAAAAGCTACCCTTTCTAGATGTGTTCAAGGCTGTCGACCCAAATAGTGTTTCGTTAAAAGATCCCTACCCTCTTCAACTTTTGAGCAGGTGTCATGCTGCCGCCCACGTAGAGAAAGAAGATTTAGCTGATGGTGGGCCTGCTTCTTTTGTTTCGTCCCCATTTGGGTATGAACTGGATACACTTACAACGGTTTTAAACCGTGGCTCAACACCTTTCAAGGAGATTGAAACGCTTTTGGCAAACTTTCCGGACAAATTTGACCGGGTAGCTCTTAGAGACTCTTTTGAAAAAGTGTGGGGCGATACCAGACGTCCCATCAACGAGGTTACGCTGTGGGACTACTCTTTTATTATAGCTGCCCTTTATAAAGCCGCCCTGGCTTTTTGTTTGCTTGTAAATCAAAAACCCGAACCAGTAAGCATACGTTGGAGGCTTTTAAGTGTAAGAGTTGATGGTATACAGTACCTCCTGGGCGCTCAAAGAATTCCTGATCTCCTGGCCCGTAAAACGATTCTTGCGAATGCTTTGGATAGGGTGAAGTTTCTTCTGGAAGATTTTTACCGCCTCGCCCTGGAAGTTTACCGGGACGAAAACGGAAGTATATATGTTTTTCCTGATCTGGATGTGTTGGATTGCACTGATAAAGAAACATCTTTGGGAGAGATAATTTTAGAAGAATTTGGCAAGGGGACTATAAAAGAAAATATATCGTTAGCGCTAAAAGGCGAGGTTGTGCCCTGCCTTCGAGAAGACAGCACCGAAAAATCCTGGCGGGCAAAGTTGCAGTTAAAGGAGCAGTCAAAGGATGTACTGGTACTGGAAGTACCTCCTGTTAATGAACACATTGCGCAACACATTCCTTTTCAGAGTTGTCCAGCTACTATAGGACACTGGTGGGAGAAAAACCGGGAGGAGGTTTGTATTGTATGTGGTTTGCGCCCCCGGGGCTATGGGGCTCAGGACCGAGAAATGCATTACAAGAGCAAACAGAAGAAAGAAAAATGCCCGGCAGATTGCCAAACCTGCAAAGCCATTACGCGCGGTGTCTGCGACATCTGCGAGCACCGCCGGGCCGACCGGGCCCGGGAATGGGCGACCGAAAGGCTTTTTACCACCATCTGGATGGACGAGGTGGCCGACGTGAACGGGCGGGTGGCTCTGCTCGCCGGACAGTTTGACCTGACCCACTGGCTGGACGGTACGCTGGTAAGAACCCTGGCGGTAAGAAATCCGGCAAATGTAAACGAGACTGAAAAAAAGGCCGACGCGGTGGCCAAGAACCCCTCCTTTGCCCGCCTGCGCCGGATCTGGGAAACCACCCGCAAGTTCTGGCAGGAAATCCTGCCGGCCGGGGAAGGGCAGGATCCCCGGGACAGTATAGCTGGTAGGGCAACTGGCCTGGCGGGGCCGCGGCTGGCCATTCGGGGCGCCTTAAAACCGGCAAGGGGGGCTGTTCAGCCCGGACCATACCATGCCTATTCCCTGGTGCTTGAGGGCGGCGTGCGCCTGGATGTTGTCTGGGACGGGCAAAAGGGGCGTTTCCTCACCGCCGCCAACCTGGCCTGCGTCGCCCGTTTATTGGGGGAATCGCAGCCGGATCGTCGTGATCATGAAGACGAACTGGCTTACCAGCGTCGCCTTCACCAATGGGGGGCGCGGAAAATTGAGCAGGCAATTAAAAAGGCGGGCGGAGAAACTCTTGTCATCGAGGAACCGGCTGGCTCCGGCACAGATAAATTTTGGGGTGAAATCAGCGGCATTCATGTCGAGGAAGTTCAGGGCGGTACATACGTTCCAGTCATTCCCATCCTGGCCGAACCCCGGACTTTTCTGGCCCTGGTGCCGGCCGGGCGGGCCCTGGCGGTGGTCAGGGCCATTAAAGAAAAGTACGAGCGGGAGATGGGGAAGGTGCGCAACCGCCTGCCCTTGAATATGGGCCTCGTTTTTGCCGACCGGCGAACGCCGCTGCGGGCCGTTCTGGATGCCGGGCGAAGGATGCTTAAGGGCCTGCAAGAGGCGGGGAGAGCGGTTGAAGGCTGGCGGGTGGATTTCGTTGCCGATTTTAATGGGGAGCGCTCTCCAGATTTTCTCGGCCCCGCAGGCCGGCCCGATCCCCATTTTGCCCGGTGGCGGGAACTGAAGCTGGTCAAAAAGGAGCGCACCGCCACCTGGCGGGTGCCGCTGGTAATGGGCGACGCCCGGACGAAAGATCACTGGTACCCCTATGTTTTTATGGAGCAGCCGGCAAAAACGCCGGCCGACAAGCGAGGGCGTTCTTTTTCGGGCCCGAACCCGTGGAAAAACAACGGGCCGGGCAAGCTCGTCCATGCTGAAGAGCTGGAAGAAGGGGATCTCGTGTTCTTTGCTCCCGCCGCTCTGGACTGGGTCTGGCTCGATTCGGCGGGGCGGCGCTTTGAAGTTGCCTACGATCAGGAAGGCGTACGCCTGGACCCGGCTCTGCAGCGGCGCCCGTATCTTCTGGACGAACTCGGGCTTCTGGAAGATACCTGGGAAAACCTTTCCGGCCACCTCACCGCCACCCAGATTTACACTCTCCGGGATCTGATCGAAAGAAAGCGCGCGGAGTGGCAAAAAGACAAATGCGATCTGCAGGACGAGGAAGTGTTCCGGCAGTTTTGCCTGGACGCCGTGGCCTCCGCCCGGTGGCGGAAGGGAAGAGATGGCCCGCGGAAAAATAAATATCCCTGGGAGGTTGCCGGCAAAGACAGGCCCGGGTGGCTTGCCGGCCTGGCCGTCCTGGCGGCAAGGGGGCTGCTGGCCGATTGCATCGAGCTGCATCTGCAGATTTTGAAAAGGGAAACACGTAGCCCGTTCGAGAAGGGTCAGGAGGTGGAAGAATGAATCGGGAACAAAGTAAAAAACCGTTCTTTACCTGCCGCTATCTTCTGGTAACTGTAGATCCTGTTCATATCGGCACCGGCGGTTACCGCCTGGGGCGGGTGGACCTGAGCATTGTCCGGGAGCCGGGGACGCGTCTGCCCAAAATCCCCGGCACAAGTTTCAGCGGGGCCATCCGTTCCTACGCCGCCTACCGCTTCGGCAAGCGCCGGTGCGCCGGGCAGGGCCAGCCACGGGAGGGGAACGAAGGTCATTGCGGCCGGCCCACCTGCCCCATCTGCTACACCTTCGGGACGGCCCGGGAGGAAGGGGGCGGGCACAGCGGCGTGGTTTCCATCGGTGACGCCCGCCTTCTGCTCTTTCCCGTTTATTCCATGGCCGGGCCGGTCTGGGTGAGTACCCGGAACATCCTGGAAGAAGCGGGATGGAAAGTCGATACGGCAGATCCTCCCGCAACCACCATGGATTGGGACAGGCCGCTTAACCTGGGCTGGCTGATGATCGAAAAGCCCGGAAAAGCGGGCGTGGAGCCGCCGGCAGCCTGGAAAGACGCTAAAGAATGGCGGGAGGTCCGGGACCGGATCGTCGTCCTTCCGGAAAAACTCTTTTCCCAGGTGGTAAATTCCAACCTGGAGGTACGCACTTCCGTCAGCATCGACCCCGATACCGGAGCGGCCCGGGAAGGCGCCCTGTTCACCTACGAGGCGATTCCCAGGGCGGCGTTCCTCTGGATGGATGTAATCGTGGATGATTACAGGCAGGCGTTCCCCAGCCGGCAGCGCCTGGACGAATGGAAAAGGATCCTGGAAGGGAAAGACGAGGCGGCGAAAAAGAGGCTGCTTGCAGGATGGGGCCTCTGGAAGGAAAATGAAGGGAACGGGTTACCCGGCAAGGCACTGGAAAAAGCTTTGGCCTGGGTGAAAAGCGATCTGGAACATTATTCTACGGGAGCTTTGCCCCAAAATACCGGTTCCTGGCGTTTTGATCCCGCCCGGGGCGATGATCTTCCCTCCGACGTGGTCGCCTCCGCCCTGGAATGGCTGGGACACCTCGGCATTGGCGGCATGGGAACGCGGGGCTTCGGCAGAATCCGGCGGTTGGCGGGGAGGTGCGGTGATGGGCGGCAATGTTTTTAACCTGGACCTGCTTGCCGCGGATTGCGCTCAAAAGATGGTTGAAAAGGCCCGGGAAGCGACAGGGGAAGCCGGAAAATCCATAGAAACCCTGGAGCGCCTGGTGACCAAAACGTTGGGCGTGCTTCAGGTACAGGGTGTTTACGCCGCGATGCTGTTTCTTTTCTCCCGCTCCGACGGCGAAGAAGGGACGGCGAAGAATATCAGGGAGAATTTATTGGGTTTGCTTGGCAAATTGCCCGGCCTTCAAAATAATGATCAATTGCCGGTAAATGTTGTTCAGCAGGAAGCACTAAAGTTTATTAAAGAAAACATTTTACACAATCTGGATAACCTTCTCCTGGTTCGCGAGCTGTACGAACAAACGCTGATTTACGCCCGTTACGGGGCCAAGGCGGCCAGAAACAGGGAGGCGTGAATAGTGGGTTGGCTGCACTACCGCATCACCTTCCGCCTACTCAGCCCCCTGCACGTGGGTCACCGCAAGGCAGGCAACCTCATGCAGACCAGGCGTTACGTGCCGGGAAAATCGCTCTGGGGGGCGCTGACCGCGCGCCTGACCCAGGACGCCGGCAGCGGCTTCAAACCGGAGGCTTACGAGGCGGTGGGCAGGGTTGTTCAATCCTGTTTTCGTTTTGGGTACCTTTATCCGGCATACATGGAAACGGGCGCGGCGGGTGTGCCGGACGCGGAAGAACTGAAACCCTTTTTTCCGTGGGAAAAAGGCAGGGTTCCCTTTGATTATCTGTTTCTCGAAAGCCATACCGGCACTGCCGTAGATGCAGGCAGCCGGGGCGCCCTTGCCGGCAGCCTGCACGAAACGGAATTCATTTCCCCGCAGACCCGTCCTGAACGGGATAATCCCTTGAGTCTTCCCGTTTATCTGACAGGGGATTTATGGGTGAAAAAGACGCCGGGGGAAGTCGAAAAAAACCTGCAAGAAGTCCCTGAAGCGCTGCGGGGCGTGGCGGTGAAAGCGTTCGCCGAGTGGGGGAGTGGATTGGATAAACTTCAACTGGGCGGCGAGCAGAAGTACGGGTGGGGTATGGTCAGACTGGTTGCCAAAAAAGAAACGGAAAAACTTATTCATCCCGGCTGGCAGTGGGTTAAAAGCGAAGACGGAGAAGTCGTGCTGGCCGCAGTGGAAGACGATGCCCCTTTGCTTGCCCACGCCCTGGCAACAGAGGTGGGATCAGGCCGGCAGTTGATTCCCGTCCGGGGGTCCGTCGAACCGGTGGTCGGCCGGGAAACCCGGCAAGACGGATTCGGTGCCTCCCTTTCCCCCGCCCTCATCTGCTGGGAGCCAGGCGGCAAGGTCAGGCGAAACCAAAAAATGCGGGTGGAAGGAAACGGCATCTGGAGGCCGGTTTAATAAGGAGCCTGCTTAATAAAAGAGGGAGCCGGAAATAATATGGAACAGTTACCTTTGTTCAATCATGAGCAAAAAACGGTGGAGTGTTTGGGGGCGACCTTCGCCGGCGATGAAGAACGGCGCCGGTATTTCCTGGAAAAGCTCCGCGCCGGGCTTGAGGAACTGCAGGAAAGGCTGGGGGGTGTCCCTTTCTCCGGGGTTGAGGACACTGTAGCGCGCCTGAAGTCTTTCCGGCACTGGTCCTTCGGCGGTGAGGAGCGCATCCGGGAACTGGTCGGACGCATCGCCGCCGCTGCCCGTACGGCCCGGGAAGATGAAACGGGAGCGCGCGATCTGCTCAGTCTCTACAAAGATGAGGTCGGTTTTCCCCGCGGAAAGCTCGAGGACATCCTGGCCCTTTCCGATCCGCCGTACTACACCGCCTGTCCGAACCCGTTCGTTGAAGATTTCCTCAAATGTTACGGCAAGCCTTACGACCCCGCTGCGGATAACTACCGCCGGGAGCCCTTTGCGGCGGACGTCAGCGAAGGGAAGAACGACCCGATTTACAACGCTCACTCCTACCATACCAAGGTCCCGCACAAGGCGATTATGCGCTATATCCTGCATTATACGGAACCAGGGGATATTGTTTTCGACGGCTTCTGCGGGACGGGGATGACCGGCGTGGCGGCCCAGCTGTGCGGCGACAGGGCCGTGGTGGAATCCCTGGGTTACAGGGTGGACGAGGAGGGCGTCGTTTATCAGCAGGAAAGGGAGGAGGGAACCGACGGGAAAACCCGGACTGTACGGAAGCCCTTCTCGAAACTGGGCGCCCGCCGGGCCGTCCTCAACGATCTCTCCCCGGCCGCCACCTTCATCGCCTACAACTACAATACCCCGGTAGATGTGGAAGCCTTTGCGCGCGAGGCCCGGCGCATCCTCCGGGAGGTAGAGGATGAGTGCGGCTGGATGTACGCCACGCTGGTTACGAGTTCGGAGCCGCCAGCTTCTGGTTCAGAGTTGCGGGTTGCGGGTTCGGAACTGGCAGTTGCGGGGCCGGGGCTGCGAATTGTGGGCCAGGGTTCGCCTGGCTCCGGCTCCAGAGCGGGTATCGCTGGTCCGGTGGTGGACGAAGTAAACAGGCTGGCGGAAATGATTCGCCGGGCCGGCTCCGCCGACGAAGTCCGCGGGCTCATCAGCCGGCTCCGGGCACACGGCAGGCAGCTCGAAGCCCGTGACGCGCAGTCTATGGTTTCAAGCCTGCAGCTCGGAACCATCAACTATACCGTCTGGTCCGACGTTTTCGTCTGCCCGGAATGCTCCCGGGAAGTGGTCTTTTGGAAAGCGGCGGTGGATAAGAAAGCGGGCAAAGTGCATGACGAATTCCCCTGCCCCCACTGCACCGCCCTGCTCACCAAGCGCCGCCTCGAGCGGGCCTGGGTGATCGGGTTTGACAAAACCACCGGCGAAACCGTCCGCCAGGCCAAACAGGTACCGGTGCTGATCAACTATTCCACGGGCAAAAAGCGCTACGAGAAAAAGCCCGACGCCTTTGACCTGGCGCTCATCGAGAAAATTGAGGAATTCGAAATCCCGCACTGGTTTCCGACCGACCGGATGCCGGAGGGGGATGAGTCAAGACGAAACGACGACATCGGCATCACTCATGTGCACCATTTTTATACGAAACGGAATTTGTGGGTGCTCGGGAGGTTATTTTTTAAATTCCCAAACCGACTAGATAGCTGGTTATGGCTATCAGGACATAATCGTGATGTAAGTAAGTTAACAGCAGTTGATATAAAGAAGTTTTTTCTAGGTGGCGGCGGCCCAATGTCAGGGGGTGTTAAAGGAACACTTTATGTACCTTCTATTTTTGTTGAAAAATCCCCTATATTTTCGTATGCTAATAGACTAAAGACTTTAAGTCAAAAGCAGTGGTACAATAGCTCACGAACCTTCTCTTGTTTTACTAACTCTTCATTATATTTGCTATTTCTTGGGCAAGATGTTGTTGATTATATTTTTACCGACCCTCCCTTCGGCGGTAATCTTATGTATTCCGAACTCAACTTCCTCTGGGAAGCTTGGCTCAGGGTTTTCACCAACAACAAGCCTGAAGCCATCGAGAACGAGACTCAGGGCAAGGGAGCATCCGAGTATCAACAGCTCATGACTCGCTGCTTCCAGGAATATTACCGCGTGCTCAAGCCGGGCCGCTGGATGACGGTGGAATTCCACAATTCCAAAAACAGGGTCTGGAACGCCATCATGCAGGCGCTCCAGGCGGCGGGCTTCGTGGTCGCCGACGTGCGGACGCTGGATAAAAAGCAGGGGACGTTCAAGCAGGTGACCAGTGCCGGGGCGGTCAAGCAGGACATCATCATTTCCTGCTACAAGCCCAACGGCGGCCTGGAGCAGCGCTTCAAACTTACGGCTGGCACCGAAGAAGGCGTCTGGGACTTTGTCCGCTCGCACTTAAAGCAGTTGCCCGTTTTTGTTGCCAGGGAAGGCAAGGCCGAGATCATTGCCGAACGGTTGAATTATATGCTTTTCGACCGCATGGTTTCCTTTCACGTCCGGCACGGTGTGACCGTACCGCTTTCGGCGGCGGAGTTCTACCAGGGATTGGTCCAGCGCTTTCCCGAGCGGGACGGCATGTACTTCCTGCCGGACCAGGCGGCCGAGTACGACCGGAAGCGCATGACGGTAAGAGAGGTCCTGCAGCTGCAGTTCTATGTCACCGACGAGGCCTCGGCCATCCAGTGGCTTAAGCAGCAGCTCACCAGGAAGCCGCAGACTTTCCAGGAACTCCACCCGCAGTTCCTCAGGGAAATCGGCGGCTGGCAGAAGCACGAAAAGCCCCTGGAATTAAAGGAACTGCTGGAGCAGAACTTCCTGGTGTACAACGAAAGAGGCCCCATTCCGGCCCAGCTTGTCTCCTGGATGAAACAGAGCGAGAAGCTGCGCGGTATAATCCAGGCCGAACTTGCCACCGGCCGGGCGGTGGAGGATAACGGCCGCCTGGAGACCGGCAACCCGGAGCTCCTCCGGGCGGTGAAGGACCGCTGGTACGTGCCCGACCCCAACAGGGCGGGCGACCTGGAAAAGTTGCGCGAGCGGGCCCTCCTGCGGGAGTTCGAGGAATACAGGATCTCATCCCAGCGCCGCCTGAAGGTATTCCGCCTGGAGGCGGTGCGCGCTGGGTTCAAAAAGGCCTGGCAGGACAAGGACTACACCACCATCATCACCGTAGCGCGCAAAATCCCGGAGAATGTTCTCCAGGAAGACCCGAAACTGCTGATGTGGTACGACCAGGCGCTGACGCGAACGGGGGAGGGATAATAAGCTCTCACAAAACTAACGTTTCTTAAAAAAATCAAGAAGAGCCCCTGTCATTTTAAGGTATTTTTAGTTAACAGATAACGGCTTAGCTAACGGATCAGCTTTAGAGGACCAATAAACAGGTTTTGTAATAAGCTTTAAAATAAAAAGTGGAGGGGGAATATACCGTTTGGAATACTGGTTAAGCGATCTCTCATCCGCTGAAATCCAGGTTATTCATCAATGGTCAAAAGATAAACTAGACTTGCTTGCTAAATATTTGCACTCATATACCACAATAATGAAGAAAAAACATGAAGATAAAGGCTGGCCAACGTATTATTTATACGTAGATGCTTTCGCCGGGCCGGTTATTTACCGGGAAACCGACCCGGATGAACAAGCATATGTTTCAGGCTCGCCTGTCCAGGCTCTGAATACGAATCCTCCTTTTAGCAAATATATTTTTATTGAAATAAACCAAAAGAGAATAGAATGGCTGGAACGCCTTAAGTTATCATTCCCCGGTAAAGCAATCGAGGTTTTGCAGGGTGATGCCAATCTGTTATTAAATACTCTTGCATTGCGGGTTCGCAGGGATCGTGCCCACGGTCTGGTATTTTTAGATCCGTATGGCTTGGAGGTGGACTTCAAAACCGTTGCGCTCCTGGCAAAAGGTGCATTTGACGTATTTATTAATTTTTCTATTATGGGCGTTACCCGGGCACTTCTTCCAGCCACCGGTTATCCATCGCAACAACAATGCAAAGAAATAAACAGGGTAATGGGAAGCGCCATATCTTTAGAAAAACTTTATACAGGGCAGTGTACGCTTTTCGGAGATATCGAATATACACGCGGTGTACTGCCGGCAGAGAAATTAGCCGGGCTGTATGCAGAAGGTTTATGTAAAGTATTTAAGTATGTTAGCAAACCAGTAATTATTGCGTAATTCCAGGGGAGGACCGCTTTACGCACTTTACCTGGCAAGCAATAATCAAACCGCAATTAAAATTACAAATGACATCTTTGGACATTATGAAAAATTAAAAGCGACAGGCAATTAATAACATACTTTGGTGGTGAGATAAATGGAGGTTATAGTCCGAAACAGAAAAAGCAAATTCGTCCGGCTCTTTGATAAGACGCCTGCCGGTGTACGTTGTCCTCATTTTTACGAATTAATTCTTTCTAACGGGTGTCCGTTTGAATGTGCTTATTGCTATCTACGTTTAACTTTTCGGGGAAATAAAAAACCGGTTCTTTTCTGCAACCGGTGGGAAGAAGTGGAGCTGGAGCTTGAAGCTATACCATCCGGTGTTTTTTCTACGGGAGAGCTGGCGGATAGCCTGGCCGTCAATCCGCCTTTATTAAGTCGGGCGTTAGCCTATTTTCAAAACCAGCAATCAAGATATTTATTGCTGACGACAAAAAGCACAAGCATAGGGCCATTTTTAGCCATGAAACCAACTCCTCAGGTGATCATCAGTTTTTCGATTAATACCGCCGAGATGGCGAACAGATTTGAAGCGGGTGCACCCCCACCGGAAAAGCGGTTACAGGCAGCGGAAAAACTGCTAGAAAATGGCTGGCGGGTAAGGATCAGGCTCGACCCGATAATCTATGAAGAAGTCAATTTTATCAAATACAAAACGCTCTGCACGGTTATCGCAAACCTCAAACCAGAAAGAGTTACTGTTGGCACCCTAAGACAATATCCTGGTTTGCATCGTTTTTCGCCGGGAGCGCCTCGTCAGGGTTTGGTCAAGGCGACAGACGGCAGGCTTAGGTACCCTAAACAATTAAGATTGCATATCTACCAACAAATTGGTAACTGGTTAGGATTTCAGCCGGCACTTTGCAAGGAGACAGAGGAAGTCTGGAAGGAGCTGGGCTGGCGGTTTTACGGTTGTAACTGCACAAAATAAAGAATAAAAAGCATCTTCAAGATGAAGCGGCTTTGAAATGATTTACCAGGCACTTATAAGCTTGGGATCGAATTATTCAGTTAAAATAAACTTCAGACAAAATAATTGGAATTAATCTAAATGGTGATGTTAACGTGGCCAACTGGCGCGAACACATTCTTCAGGAATTTACCCCCGGAGTGGCCCGGCTCACCCTGGTGGCCGACCCGGACGGACTTTTGCTGGAGGAAGACATTCTCGAAGCCATCCGCGGGCGGGGCTTTACATTGCTCCCCTTTGAAGATCCCGTGGCCTTTCGTTATGCCTATGAATCTGGCTTCCGCTGCCGCTGGGACCGGGGCGAAGAAGCAAACCTGGTGGTTATGTGGCGTTCCGGGGAGCTTCAGTCTTTGCCGTATGATTTGCTTCAGGTAGGCCGCAAACTCTCTTTCAGCCTCGGGGATATATTTCCTGATCTCAGTTACCCGGTGGTGGCCGCCCTGGACCGGGGTGACCTGGATGCTCTTTATGAGGCTCAGGAAAAATATGTAACCGGTCAGCTCGGGGACAATGCCACGAAGGAGTTTATCCTCCGGCATGTTTTTGAAATCGCGCCGGAAGTCATCAAAGAACCGAGGGACCTGCTCCGCGTGCTTCTCCGCCGCCATTACCGCGGGCAGCGCATACCGGCCGTTATCGATGAAAGGTTTATTCAACTTTTGCGCCAGGATGGTACTTTTGACGGCTGGCCGCTGGAAGCCATTGTCCCGGACCGGGAGGCCTTTTTCGCCTTTTTGCAGGAACGCTGGCCAGTCTTTCTTGATCGAATAGCGGCCAAAGACGGGCAGGATATTACGCGGGAAACCGGGGAACCTTACGGTTTGGCGTTCGCCGGTCCAGTTGATCTGCCCTTTGACGACGGCGATGTCCGGGTCTATCTCGACAACCTGTTCCTTGAACGGCTGCTCCAGCCCCTGCCCCGTAAGGATGCAGCGGCCCTGTCCGGAACCTGGGTGAGCATTGGCGTGCGCACCGATCCCGCCGGGGACCGGCGGCGCCGTCTGGGCAGGCTGGTGGAGAAACTGCGGTCCTCCCTTCCGGCCAAAAGTGCAAGGCATAAAGACTGGCTGCGTTTTGCCCGGGGGTGGGCGGAATTAACCGCGCTGATTTACGGGCCGGGGGAAGCAAATGACGGGGCCGGTACGGAAGAGATCCGGGATTTCAGGGAACTGCAGGCGCGGGTGGATACCGTATTTACCGCCTGGCTGGCCGGGCGCTACGCGGGATTGGGCAATTTACCGCCGGCGCCCCCGGTTATGCTTCATCACATTCCGCGTTATCTGGCCCGTTACCGGGAGGAGAATCCGCAGGACAAAATAGCGTTGCTTGTGCTGGACGGGCTTTCTTTCGACCAGTGGATTACCATCCGGGAGGCGCTTACGTTAAAGCAATCCGATTTTCGCTTCCGCGAAGACGCTGTTTTCGCCTGGATTCCGGCCATCACTGCGGTCTCCCGGCAGGCCATCTTTGCCGGCAGGCCGCCCGTCCTGTTTCCGGACAGCATCTTCACGACGGACCGGGAGCCCGTGCTGTGGTCGCAGTTCTGGATGGAGCAAGGGCTGGCCCAAAACGAGATCGTCTACGCCAGAGGATTGGGGGACGGCACACTGGAGAACGTCAAGGATTTACTTTCCAAACCCGGGGCGAGAGTCGCCGGGCTGGTCGTCGATAAGGTGGACAAAATCATGCACGGTATGGAATTGGGTACAGCCGGCATGCACAACCAGGTGCGCCAGTGGGCCCGGCAGTCTTATCTGAAGGATCTGCTGGAGTTTTTGCTGGAACGGGGATTCCGGGTTTTTCTGACCTCCGACCACGGCAATATCGAAGCCGCCGGTTGTGGTCGCCCGACGGAAGGGGCGGTGGCTGATCTCCGCGGAGAGCGGGTGCGCGTTTTTTCGGACGCCCTGTTGCGCGACAAGGTGTCCGACCGGTTCCCGGGTGCCCTGAAATGGCCGCCCGTGGGCCTGCCTGAAAATTATTTTCCCCTCATCGCTCCTGACCGGCAGGCTTACGTCCGCCGGGACGAGCGGATTGTCTGCCACGGCGGCCTTTCCATTGAAGAGGTCGTCGTCCCCCTGGTGCAAATCGAAAGATTGCCTGCCGGTTCTGCCTGCGCTTCTGCCAGTATGGCCGGGGCGCCTGCCGCCGGGGAAGGGGGAACCGGATGAACCTCCGCACCAATCAAATCGGGTTTAGCCAGCGGGTCCGCCTGGAATGGCTTGAGCAAACGGCCGGCCTCGTCCTGGCCGGAAACGATCGCTCCACCATATTCGCCGCCCTGGAGGATCTTTTAAAGGACAAGGTTTCCATCGGCGGCAAGGCCGTACGCGGCAATCGGGAAAAAATTATTACGATTCTCATGAAAGTCTGGTGTAATGTACCGCGGGAATTTGAAGCCCTGCGCCGGGAAGGGCTCGAACTGATTAAACACCTTCCCTGTAAAGATCGGCTGGCGGTTCATTGGGGGATGATCATGGCCGTTTACCCGTTCTGGGCGGCCGTGGCGACCTGCACAGGCCGTTTCTTGAAGCTGCAGGGTTCAGCCGCGGCGGCCCATATTCAGCGACGGCTGCGCGAACAGTATGGGGAACGGGAAACGGTTTCCAGGGCGGCCCGCCGCGTGCTGCGTTCGTTCGTCGATTGGGGGGTGCTTAAAGAAACCGGCACGAAAGGGGTTTACAGTCAAGGGGTATCTCTGGCGGTAAGTGATCCCAGGCTTTATTCCTGGTTGATCGAGGCTTTTTTGCATACGCTGTCCAGTGGCCAGGCGCCGTTGCAAAACATCCTGGAAAGTCCGGCCCTGTTCCCGTTCCGCCTTTCACCGGCAGTCGCCGATGGTGCCCTGGCCGCGTCTTTCCGGCTGGAAGTTTTGCGCCTCGGGCTGAACGAAGATCTGGTCATGTTGCGGAATCAGGCTGGTAACAAGACCCCGCTGTATTGTTAATGGAATTTGGAACTCAGGAGGCGTAATGAGCGGGAATCCGGGGCTTAAGGTATTAAGCCGTTATTTGTTTGTTATGTGCAGGTTTCCGGGGTAATTTTTCCTTGCTTCGTCGGGGACGATGCCGTAAAGGAAGATGTCAAAAAGGGTGACCATTGTTTTTTCGATGGTCAGGTTGTTTTCCAGAACAAACTGCGGGTTGAGCACATCCCTGATACTGGCCAGCAGGGCGGTGATAAGGACCTCCGGGATGGTTTCCCGGATGTGGCCCTGCCTGATCAGCATTTCGACGATTGTCCTGGCCTTTGCGGCCCGGAACTCCTCAATGCGGCTCCAGACGTGCGGGTAGTACTTTTGAATATCCCGGATGATCACCGGATTGAGCACCCTCAGGTTTTGTGAAACAGTCCGCACAAGGTTGACAACTTTTTCCACCGGGTTGTCGCCGGAGGCCAGGGCAAGGTCAACTTTTTTTACAGTGGTGGCTATGAGCTCGCTCATTACAGCCTCGACCATCTCGTCCTTGCTGCGGAAATACCTGTAAATCGTGCGCTTGCTGATTCCCGTACGGGCGGACAGTTCATCCACTGTGGCCGCGTGGAAGCCCACGGTGAAGGCAAGCTCCTGAAAGCCCGCCAGGATCCTTTCCCTCATGTTCATGTCCTGACTCTCCTGTCATAAACTGGTCAGCCGCCAGTCCACCTAAAAATAACTTACTTATTAGAACTTATCACGTAAAATTTACTCTTACAAGTTGCCCCTGATCCCGAATCCCTGATCCCCGCTCTAAGCTATCTTCTTCTTAAACCTGGCTATGCTGATGGCCAGCAGTAGCACCGAGAACACCAAAAGCGACATTACCTGGGGGACCAGGTAGCCGAAGCCGATTCCCTTTAATACTATGCCCCGGATGATCACCAGGTAGTAGGTAAGAGGCAACAGGTTGCCGATGTACTGGATGATTACCGGCATGGCCTCCCGTGGAAAGAGGAACCCGGAAAGCATTATGCTGGGCAGCATGACGAAGAACGACATCTGGAACGCCTGCATCTGGGTCTGGGCGACTGTGGAAATAAGTATGCCGAGGCCCAGGCACGCAGTGATAAGGAACAGGGTCAGCAGGTACAGCTCCAGCAGGCTGCCCCGGATGGGTACGTGGAAAACCAGGCTTCCCACCAGGAGGGCCACCGTAATCTGCGCGTAGCCCAGGAGGATGTTCGGCACTATTTTCCCGATCATCAGCTCGTAAGGCCTGACCGGGGTGACGATGAGCTGTTCCAGGGTGCCCCTTTCTTTTTCTCTGACGATGGCGATGGCGGTCATCATGACCATGGTCATGGTGACGATGATACCCAGGATGGCCGGGACCATGTAATAGGCAGTGATGCCGTCGGGGTTGTACCAGGGGCGGACCCTTATGTCGTAAGGTGCCTGGCTGATGCCGGTTTTTTGGAAGATTACCTTTTGCGACTTCAAAAGGCCGATGGAATTGGCCGTGGCGATGGCCGAGTTCGACACCATGCTGTCGCTGGCGTCCACCAGCACCTGCACCGCAGCCGGTTCGCCCCTTTTGAGAGTGACGGAGAAGTCGGGCGGGAAGATGATGCCGACCTTGACCTTGCCGCTGTCGATCATTTCCGTCACTTCCCGGTAACTGCCGGCCACATGGGTAATGTCGAAGTAGCCCGAGGCCCGGAAAGCGTCCAGCAGGTCTCGGCTGTCGCTGGAAAGGCTCTGGTCGAACACCGCGGTGGGGATGTGCTTTACCTCGGTCTGGATGGCGTAGCCGAAGAGAAGCAGTTGCACCAGCGGCAGGGCGAAAACCATGCCGATGGTCAGCCGGTCTCTGAACATCTGTAAAAATTCCTTGTGCATGATGGCCATTAGCCTGCTCATTGCCTGTTCACCTTCTTGCTCTTTTTCGCGAGGTAGATGAATACGTCCTCCAGGGAAGGGGTAATCACGGTCACCCTTTTGCCGGTGTACGCCTCCAGATCCCTTACGTATTCCTCCCCGTCCAGCAGGACGTGAACTGCGTTGCCGTGGACGGAGCATTCCCGGACGTAAGGAAGGGCCGTGAGTTCAGACGTTCTTTTCACCGGGTCCGGCACCTCCAGCTCCGCCAGGCAGCCCCGGATAACATTTTTCTTCAGGCTGTCCGGAGTGTCGCAGGCGATCAGCCGGCCCTCGGAGATAAAGGCGATTTTGTGGCATCTTTCGGCCTCGTCCATGAAGTGGGTGGTTACCATCACGGTGGTTCCTTGTGCGGCCAGCCTCTTGATAATTTGAAAGAACATGCGGCGGCTGGCGGGGCTGACCCCGCTGGTGGGTTCGTCGAGGAAGAGGACGGTCGGCCTGGAAATGATGGCGCAGGCCAGGGCCAGCCTTTGCTTCCAGCCCCCGCTCAAGTCCGCCGCCAGGACTTTTTCGCGGCCGGACAGAAGGGCCATGTCAATCATTTCCTTGATTCTCTCCTTCCGCTCCCGGCGGGGAATGCTGTAAAGTCCGGTGTAAAAATCCAGGTTTTCGAATACCGTCAGGTCGCCGTAAAGGCTGAATTTTTGGGACATGTAGCCGATCCTGCTCTTTATTTTCTCCGGTTCCTTTCTGATGTCGTAACCCAGCACCGTGCCGGAGCCGGAGGTGGGCTCCAGGATGCCGCACAGCATTCTTATTGTAGTTGACTTGCCGGACCCGTTGGGGCCCAGAAACCCGAAGATCTCCCCCGGCTTTATGTTGATGGTGAGTTGATCAACGGCGGTAAAGGCTCCGAAGCGCCTGGTCAGGTCCCGGGTGCTCACCGCGTATTCCAAATCAGACCGCCTCCTTTTCCGTGAGGGAAACGAAAATGTCCTCGATGGAGGGGGGGATTTCCCTCAAAGTGATTATGCCGGCGCCCCGGCTTTCCAGAAGATTCCTGATGGCTTTCATGGCGGCCGCCGCATCAATTACCCGGACGTGGTACGTGCCCCCGAAGACCTCGGCGTCGATCACCTCGGGCAGCCGGCCTACAAAATCCAGGTCCTGGATTTGGGCCTTCAGCTCCAGTATTTTGTAACGGAAATTTTTCTTCAGGCCGGCCGGCGAATCGGTCACCACCAGCCTTCCTCCATCCATAAAGGAGACCGTTTGGCACAGCTCGGCTTCGTCCATGTACGGGGTGGACAGAAGAATGGTGATTCCTTCGCCGTTCAAATGGTAGAGGATCTTCCAGAAATCCTTCCGGGACACGGGGTCCACCCCGTAGGTGGGCTCGTCCAGAATAAGCAGGGAAGGCTTCGGCAGCAGGGCGCAGGTGAGGGCCAGCTTCTGCTTCATACCGCCGGAAAGATTGTCGGCGAAGCGGGTTTTAAAGTCCGCCAGGCCGGTTATGGCCAGCATTTCTTCGGCTCTCTGCCTGATTGTTGCGGCGCCCAGACCGTACAGGCGGCCGAAAAAATTTATATTCTCCATCACCGTCAGGTCCCCGTAAAGGCTGAACCGCTGGGGCATGTAGCCGATGCCGGCCTTGATTTTCTCGATCTCCAGGGGCGGCCGGCCGAAAAGAGAGAAAGTCCCCCCGGAGGGGGTGATGATGCCGCACAGCATTCTCAAAAGAGTCGTTTTGCCGGCCCCGTCGGGGCCGACCAGCCCGTGGATGCCGCCCTTTTCCACCGTCAGGCTGACGCCGTCGACGGCGGTAACGGCGCCGAATTTCTTTGTCAGCCCTTCTGTTTTGATCATGCAAGTACACCTCTATAGAAGGGGTTGGGGATTAGGGATTAGGGATTGTGTCTCCTGTCTCCTGACCTGAAATTCCGGCCTCATCGGCTGATCGTCACGTCCGCCGGCATGCCGGGTTTGAATGTGCCGTTTAGGCTGTCGATTTTCACCTTCACCGCAAAAACAACGTTCGTCCGCTCTTCCTTTGTCTGGATGGTTTTGGGCGTAAACTCCCCTTTGCTGGCGATTTCCACGATGATTCCGGGGTATTCCCCGGCCAGGCCGCTCACCGTAAAGCTCACCTGTTGCCCCAGCCTGATCGCGGGCAGGTAGTCGGTGGGGACGTATATCTTTATGAAGAGGTCGTTCAAGTCAGCTACGGTAACCACCGGGGAGCCGGTGAAAACGTACTCGCCGGGCTCAAAATTCCTGGAGATCACCGTTCCGTCTATGGGGGAGGCGATTTTTGTGTCGTTGAGCTGGGATTCCGACGCCTTGAGGATGGCCTTGCTCCTCTCCAGTTCGGCCCGGGCCGCTTCCACCTGGTCCGGCCGGCTTCCCGACTCCAGTAAGCTTAATTTTGCTCTGGCCGACTCCAGCTGGTTTTTGGCTATCTCGAGGCCGGATCTGGCCTTTTCCAGCTCTGCGTCGGGTACGGCCCCGCTTTCGTGCAGGGCAAGGAGCCGGTTGTAGTCCGAATTTGCCCGGTCGAAGCCGGCCTGGGCGATGTTTACCGCCGCCCTGGCGTCGTTTATTTCCTGTTCCCGGGCCCCCGATAACAGGTCGGCCAGCTGGGCCTGGGCCTTCAGCACGCCCAGGGCGTCCCTTTCCCTCTGGGCCACCAGGTCACTGCGGGCTAAAACAGCCACCACCTGGCCCTTCTTTACCGTGTCTCCCGCCTTTACCGACAGGGTCTCCAGGGTGCCCGGGAGCTTTGCGCTTAGATTGACCTCGGTGGCCTCAATTGTACCGGACGCTTGCAACCCCGCGGGCTTGCGGTCGAAATAACGGGTGTAACCCCAGTACGACCCTGCCGCCACAGACAATACCAGCAGTAAACCGATAAGTCTTTTCTTCACGATGATCCCCCGCCGTTTTGGTCGAATCGAGGTAAACTAATGATAATTAATCAGTTTACCTGTTATATATAGAATAGCACTGCGCTCGCCCGTTGGCAAGATAAAATTTGTCAGTCCGGCCTGAAATATAACTGCCGGGTCCTCCGTTACCTTCTTCCAGGGCCGGGATGCTCTTGTCGGGACCCGGTTGAGCGGGTATAATTTATCCTGGGGGTGGTCATAATTATGGTGCAGATCAGCTGGTTTTATGGAATTAAAATAGTATTATGACGAACACTTGCCGCCGCATTTTCACGTCGAATATGGAGATTATCAGGCGGTGGTAGACATTCAAAAAGCGGTAATCATCAAGGGCGAGCTCCCTAAAAAACAGGCGAGCTTTGTCATTGCCTGGACATTACTTCACCAGGACGAATTAATGGATAACTGGCATAACGCGTATCATAGAAAAGAACAATTGATCCTCTCCGGTAAAGAGGTGAGCAAAATGGTTACTCCGGCACTTATTCAGGTGTATCCAGACAAAGAAAGGGACTATACCATTATATGCCAGTTTGTCGACGGCAAGGTCACCAGGTATGCTTTGCAGGATGAATTGACCGGAGTTTTTGAACCTTTGAAGAATAAGGACCTGTTTAGAAACGCCTTAACGATTCTGGATAATACGGCGGCGTGGGATTTGACCGGGAAAAGAGACGATTCGGAATGTCTGACCATCGATCCCTGGCGTTTGTATAACGCTGAGGATATTACCTGATTTCAACCTGGTTTCTTTGCTTCTCCAGTTACCGCCCGGCTAACTCTCCCACATAATCTTGCCGCAATCCCGCAGGTCGTAGCCGCCCAGGCTTTCCACCTCTTTTTTAAATTCCGGGGTGGTGATAACGGTAAAAAGGCGCTGGATGTACGGAGTGTCCCAGTATTCGCGCAAGATGCACAGGTCGTAGCGTTCTTCGTCCAGGCTGACGAAGTCGAGCCCCAGCGCCTGCGCTGCGGCCCGGATGCCCAGACCCGCATCCACCCCGCCGGCCACCGCCGCGGCCACGGCCATGTGCGTGTATTCTTCCCGTCCGTACCCCTGGATCTGGCCGGGATCGATCCCCAGCCGCTTGAGGTAGTAATCCAGCAGCACCCGCGTCCCCGCACCCCGCTGGCGGTTGACGAAGGTGACGCCGGGGCGGGTCAGGTCGGCGATCCCCTTGATCCCTTTCGGGTTCCCTTTGGCGACGATCAGGCCCTGTTCGCGGTAAACCAGGTTAAGCAGGATGACCCGCCGGTCCGGCAGCAGCCGCCGGACGTAAGAAACGTTGTAATCCCCGGTTGCTTCGTCCAGGAGGTGGGTGCCGGCGCAGTGGGCTTCGTCCCTTTTCAGGGCGGTCAAACCCCCCAGGCTGCCCACGTGGGCGCTGGAGAGGCTGGCGGCGGGAAAAAGGCGGTGCAGGTGGTTGGCCAGCACGTCTAAGGCGATGTCGTGGCTGCCGATGATCACGGTGGTTTCCCTGATTTCCTCCAGGGGGCGGAAAAGCTCCACGGGAACCGTTTCCCCCGCCCCGAAGCCTTCGGAAAGGCGCGGCACCCGCACGATACCGTCCGCCCGGATTAAAGAGGTGATGATGCCCGCTCCCCGGGAAATGGGGGTGGCGATAGTTTTCTCGCCCACCTGGCCCAGTTTCACCCGCACGAATTCTTCGACGCCCAGGGTGGAGACCAGTTTGCGGGAAACGATGGCCTCGGCGCGCGCTCTCGCCGGCGGGACGGAGCCTAGCTTGCGGTAGATGACCGGTTTAACGAACAGGTCCATGCACAGGAAAGCCGAGACGGGGTAACCGGGAACGCCGATTACCGGTTTGCCGTCTACTGCGCCCAGGATGACCGGTTTGCCGGGTTTGGTGGCCACGCCGTGGACCAGCACCTGCCCCAGCCCTCTGATGACTTCGGCGGTGAAATCTTCGCTGCCGGCGGAGGAGCCGGCGATGATCAGCGCGGCGTCGGTTTCCGCCAGGGCCGCTGCCAGGATGGTTTGCAGCGCCTCCAGTTCGTCCCTGGTGATTTCCCGGCGTAAAGCGATCCCGCCCCATTCCTCCACCAGCCCGGCCAGCACCCGGCTGTTGGAGTCAATGATCTCGCCGGGCTTCAGTTCGGCGCGCGGCTCCACCACTTCCGTGCCGGTGGGCAGGATGGCCACCCGGGGCCGCGGGTGGACGGATACTTCCGTGATTCCCCCCGCCAGGAGCCCGCCGATGTCGATGGGGCGCAGGCGGTGGTTGGCGGGGACGATCATTTCGGTGGCGACGATGTCTTCCCCGATTCCCCGCACGTGCTGCCAGGGGTAGGCCGGTTCGGTGATTTCGATGGCCTCCGGGGAAACAAAATGCACGTCTTCCACCATGATTACCGCGTCGCAACCGGCGGGCAGGGGATCGCCGGTGTCCACCATGAACGCCTCGCTGCCCAGCGCCAGCCGCTGCGGAGTTGTCTCCGAGGCGCCGAAAGTGGCGGCGGCCTTCACCGCGTAGCCGTCCATGGCGGCCGCGTTGTAGTGCGGGGAGGAGATCCGGGCGTAAACCGGCGCCGCCGTTACCCGTCCGGCGGCCTTTTCCACCGGCAGCACCTCCGGCGGGCCGGGAGCCAGCGCCCCGATCTTATCCAGGTAAGCCAGATACTGGTCCAGGGCCTCTTCCCAGGGCCGGTCGTCCAAATAAACATCGCGTTTTCCTTTCGACATCCTCAACACCTCATTTCTGGATGTGCAAAATATTTATAGCCACAGAAAACACAGAGGACACAAAGAAAAATTTATGTTATAATTTAACCGCAAAAACATTTTTCCCGTTTGTCAGTAAAACATATTGGAGCGTACTGTTACAATAAACGTCCTATTAAATTAGAAAGGTGACCCCTCTTGGCGGACAAAACCATTGAAGTCCGGGCCTTTTCTTTTTTGCAAAAAGATTTTGCCGAACGGGGGTGGCCCCACCCCCTGCCGGTGGAGTGGCCGGAGGCGGCCCCGGCCGCCCGTCTGGTCGAAAAGCTGAAAATCAATCCCCGGGAAGTGGAGGCCGTCTTTATTAACGGTGTCGCCCGCCACCTGGAAGACGTGATCAACCCGGGCGACCGGGTGGCCCTGGTCCCGCCCGGGACGCCGGGGCCTTACCGGGTGCTGCTGGGGTTTGTGGGCGGCGGGGAAGGGAGTCGGAAAAACGGCCCTTCTCAAACGTGATTAAGAGTTGCCGTTCAGACCCAAATACCAGGCAACAGGGCTCATCTGCTTTTGACCTTGCGCCTGTGCACTTTGTGCCTTTTTTAAAACAGCTTCACTTCCACCCATTCCCCCGCTTCCACTCCTTCCTTTCCGGCGGGGATTTTCGCCAGGCCGTCGGCCTTGACCAGGGTGGCGATGAGGCCCGATTTGCCCAGCACGGGGTCCGCGTGCAGTTCCCCGTTCCGCAAGGAGAGTTTTACCCGCACGTAGTCTTCCCGGCCCGGGGCGGAGCGCAGGTTGCGGCTCACGCGCGCCCGCAAAGGAAATTCCCAAAAGGGTTCGGCAGGATAGCCGGCAAAGCGGATTAAAGGCGCCACCAGCAATTCAAACACTACCAGGGCGGAGGCCGGGTGGCCGGGGAGGCCGAAAACCGGCTTGCCGTCCACGACCGCGCCGATGGTGGGCTTGCCGGGCTTTAGAGAAACGCCGTGAAATAGCACCCCCGGTTTCCCCAGTGCGGCGATGGCGGCGGCCGCCACGTCCCGGGCGCCCACCGAGCTGCCCCCGGAGAGCAGGACCAGGTCGTTTTCGGAAAGCGCCGCCGCCAGCCTTTCCTTGAGCCGGTGGAAATTATCCTGGACGATGCCGTACAGGCGGGGCTCCCCGCCGCCTTCCCGGACCGCCCCGGCCAGCGTATAGGAGTTGATGTCCCGCACCTGGCCGGGAGCCGGCTTTGCTTCGGGCGGGACCACTTCGTCGCCGGTGGAGATGATTCCCGCCCGCAGAGGGCGTCTTACTTCCACCGCCGTTACGCCGGCGGCGGCCAGAATCCCCAGGTCCTGGGGGCGCAGCCGGTGACCCGCGGGCAGGAGCAGTTCCCCGGCGGCAAAGTCTTCGCCCCGGCGGATCACGTTTTCCCCCGGCGCTACCGGCCGGAGCACCCCGATCGTCTTTTCGTCAAGCTCCTCGGTATATTCCACCATGACTACCGCGTCCGCCCCGGCGGGGAGCATCCCGCCTGTGGAGATGCGCCAGGCCTGTCCCGCCTGCAATTCTCCGTCCGGGTTTTGCCCCATGAACACTTCCCCGGCCACCTCCAGGTAGGCGGGCAGCCCCTCGGAAGCGCCGAAGGTATCCCCGGCCCGTACGGCAAAACCGTCCATGGTGGAACGATCAAAGCCCGGCACATCTTCAACGGCCGTTACCTCACGGAGCAGGCAGCGGTTAAGGGCGGCATGCAGCGCAACCGTTTCTCCTTCCTGCGGCGGCGAAAAGTACTGGAAAATTGTCTTCCGGGCTTCCTTGACGGTGACGGCTTGGAATAACTCTTTCATTTAACGTTCCTGGACGAAAAAGAAAAACGGCCAGGATTCCGCTCCTTCCAGTTGATATTTTTCCCGGTAACTCTTTTGGGTAACCCCTTGGAAAAAGTAATTCGCTTTGGGGAGGTAAATTCCCTTTTTTGGATAAGTTACCCTCACCTGCGGCTTTTTAGGCGCCCAGGGCCAGGATTTGCAAGTGGATCTTCGGTTTGAGGGACTGGATGGCGGCCACGGTAAATCCGTAACGATGGGTGAGGCGATGATCGCCTGGGCGAAAATCATTGCCGTGGGGGTGTAGAGAAGGTCAAGGGAAACGAGCGGTCCGTACATGGTGAAGGTTGGCCAGACCACCAGCCCTACCACCGGCGGTAAACCTATGCCAAATTGACCAGGATATGATGCGCCGGCCGGGAAAGTTCGTAAGCGCCAGTAGCACCCCAAACGGTACCCCGATCAACACACTGACTAGGTCGGCCAGACCGGAAATCTGCAGGGTTTCTTGCGGGCCACGCGCACCGGACCGGTGCTGCGCACCGCCACCGCTTTTAAATTTTTGCTCCCCATGACCGCCCCCAGGCCGGTGCGCGTCTAGGCGCCGGCAGGGCCGTTTTCAATGCTGGCGAAGCGCACCAGGTTTTCTCCTGCCGGGCCGATGGCGGTTGCCTGGATGCTTTCGCCGCTGTACTGGCGCCGGATTTTCCGGATAGTGTTCCAGGCGTCCCGCCCCAAAGGTAAGTCGCCGGAAGAATTTGCGCCCGCCCGTCGCAAATCCACAGGTAGACCGGCGCCGCCACCTTACCCCGGACAACCAGGCCGTCGTAACCAGCAAACTTCAACTCGCTGCCCCAAAAGTTGCCGGAGTTGGCGGATTGATTATATATGATCGTGCTTTGCCTGTAAAGGGGTCAATAAGCTGGATGGAAAACAAATGGTTTTTGCGGAAAAAACCGCCGGGCTGGTTTTTGCCCCCGGTTTTAAGGATCTTAACTCGGTGCCTATCTCACGCGCTCTTTTCAATGCGCACTGCGCATAGCTTCAGCTCTGAGATTTTGGCGACGGCGTCCTGGACCGAATTGGTCAGATTATTGATCGCGACCTCCGGGAAGTGGAAGGAGGTAAAGACCAACCCCGTGACACCCCCTTTCTTTTTGGACAAGCTGTTGCGAAGGTGAATTTTTGAAGGTAGTTTGTAACGAGCTGCGTAAGCTTGTTGCATGGGCAAAAGAATACGATATTCCATCAGGAATTACGAAGCGGCATCTATCGTCCGGCACCCGTGGACTCACTATGCTTGCATTTAAGTAGGCATTTCTTCTGGGAGTATTTTATGTCAAAGACTGGATGGTTAGAAAACTTTTGACTGTAAAGTGCCTCAAAAAAATTTAATAAAGTGTTGACAATAGAACTTTTTAGGTGTTATACTACTAACCAAACGGTTGGTTTTTCTGTATTAAAGGAACCAAACGTTTGAATCATTACTTTAACTTTATTAAAAAGGGGAGGATTTCCTTTCGGTTAACGGTTCACTGCACAGTAGGCCGCAGATTTGAGGCGATTAACGCGAATTCAGGAGATAATTAGCGAGATAACAAACACCGCCATACTTCCAAGCACAGGGTCTTACAGCAGTTTTAGTTTGCGGCAGGGCTTCGAAGTAGGTGGAGGCGGTGTCCCAGAACACCAGGTTCAGGGTCAGGTTGAAGAGGTTCCACGCTTGGAAGAACAGGTCCAGCTCGATCTCTTTGTGGGCTACTAAGGAGTCCAGAGCCAGGTAGAAGTATACAGTTCAGTTCTTTAAGAGAGGAGCGGGAGAACTTGTGAATCCACTCATTGAAGACCTCTTGGAGAGGGGGTTCGAAATGCGGTTGAGCACCATGGCATACACGGCCTCGGCCAGCGGGGTGGTGATCCCGGTCTAGGCCAGGAGCCGCTCGAGGCTGGTGCGCAATGAGGGTATTTCCAGAGGTGGCGGGATCCGTGCCCCACTCCCTGGCCCAGATGACCATGAGTTTGGCGGCCTTGCTCCGCACCGCCTTCAGGTGGCGAACTTGGCCAGGCTGTCAATCATACCTGCCCTTTTATTTTACCGGGTTTGAGGGCTGCAAGGGGCTTAAACCTGGGAGTGGGTGTCAAACATGAGCAACACGGTAAGGTTAACACGGGATAAACAGAACCACGCAAATAAAATCTGTAGAAACATAATTTTTATTTTTTTAAAAATGTCAGAGTACTGATTATACTCACAAATAATTAACACGATTTACATTTTATATGTGTGATGTTTTTTTGAAGGCAAACGATACAATTGTACTCTAAAAGAAGAATCTTCGGAAATTAAAAAATAACCATGACTTTGCACACAAGGAGGTATCTGTTGGTGGAAACAAAAAAAATTAGAACAGTTTGTCGTAGCTGTCATGGCGGCTGTGGCGTGATTGCCTACGTTAGAAACGGAAAGGTTGTAAAAATCGAAGGCGATCCAGACTCGCCGATCAGCTACGGCACCCTATGCAGTAAGGGGCTGGCCATTACCCAGCTTGCCTACCATCCTGACCGCATCCTCTACCCTATGAGAAAGGGAATTAAAGGCTGGGAACGGGTTAGCTGGGATGAAGCTCTTAACACCATTGCGAGCAAATTCAAGAAGATTATAGAAGAAGACGGACCGGAGTCTATCTTTGTTGGCTATGGTACGGGGAGGGATTTTGAAAGTTTTCTTTACCGGTTTGCAAACCTGCTGGGAACACCCAATGTGCTAACAGCAGGGCACATGTGTTATGGCTCCCGGACGGCTGCAACCATTATCACCTGCGGAAATCTCCCGGTGTGCGACTATGAAGGCGGGCCCAAGTGTATCGTTCTGTGGGCCGTTAACCCCCTGTGGACTAATCCCGATGAATATAAAGGGTCGGCCTTCTGGAGAGCCTACAGAAAAGGGGCGAAGCTGATCGTAATCGATCCCAGGAAAAACTTCTATACAGAAAAGGCCGATCTGTGGCTCCAGATCAGGCCGGGTACCGACGCAGCCCTGGCAATGGGCTTCTTTTCTGTCATCATCGAAGAGGGACTCTACGATAGAGAATTTGTGGAGAATTATATTCACGGCTGGGACGCTTTTGTGGAAAGAGTAAAAGAATACCCTCTCCACAAGGTGGAGGAGATTACGTGGGTCGATAAAGACCTCATCAGGAAAGCGGCGAGGATGTACGCCGCAACCAAGCCTGCCTGCATCCACTGGGGCGTCCCTACCGAACAAAACAACAACTGTACGGACTATACCAGGATTGTGACAGGTCTCATGGCTGCTACGGGTAACCTCGACGCACCGGGTGGTAACGTCTTCTTCGTTCGGCCCCCTGCACGAACAGCATCTGAGGTCGGTAATCACAAGGCCCTTCCTCCGGAGCAGAGGGCAAAGCGTTTAGGTGGTGAACAGTACAGGCTGGCTGCAAGGATAGCTATTATCACGCCCAGAGTGGCCTGGGATGCAATATTGACAGGGAAGCCTTACCCCCTCAGGGCAGGTATCTTTGCGGGATCTAATCCCTTGGTGACAAGAGAAAATGTAAAACAAATCTACAAAGCCTTAAAGAAACTGGACTTTCTTGCAGTGGCCGACTTCTTTCTTACCCCTACCGCCGAGCTTGCCCATGTATTCCTTCCGGCGGCTACGTGGCTTGAGCAGGATAACGTTGCAGAAAACTGGAAGCGGCACGGGTATGTCCTGGCGAGGCAAAAGGTCGTAGAAATAGGGGAATGCTGGCAGGACCATAAGATCTTCATGGAGCTCGGAAAAAGACTGGGCCAGGAGTGGTGGGACACGCTCGAGGACGCCTTCAACTATATTCTTGAACCTAGTGGTCTTACCTGGGGGCAATTCAAGGAAAGAGGCTATCTTAAAGGGGAGATGAAGTATTACAAATACAAGGAAAAAGGTTTTTCCACGCCCACCCGAAAGGTCGAGCTTTACTCTACTATTTTGGAGAGCTGGGGACGGGACCCTCTCCCAAAATATACTGAGATCCCTGAAAGCCAGGTCTCCAGGCCCGATCTCGCCGAAAAGTACCCCTACATTCTCAACGCCGGTTTAAGGATCCCCACCTTTTTCCATTCAGCAAACCGTCAGATCCCGTGGCTGCGGGAGATAAGACCCGACCCCACCGTGGAGATCCATCCCGAAACTGCAGAGAAGCTTGGCATCAGGGAGAAGGACTGGGTCTGGATCGAATCGCCGCGGGGCCGCGTAAAACAAAGAGCCAGGCTCAATGACGGCATCAATCCCAGGGTGGTGGTGGCGGAGCACGCCTGGTGGTTCCCGGAAATCAAGGACGAGGGTCACGGCTGGGATATCGCTAATATCAACATCCTGACCGACAATTCCCATGAATCTATGGACCCGGTAATGGGAGCAACATGCTTAAGGGTGCTTTTATGCAATATATCTCGCTGCGAGAATCAATAGGAGGTAAGCAATGAAAAAGATAGCGTTCATTATTTTTAAAGAAGACTGCTGTGGCTGCCATACCTGTGAGGTGGCGTGTAAACAGGAACACGGTTTCGGTGTTGGGCCAAGGCTGATCAGGGTGATCGAAAAGAGCCCAAACTTTATCCCCCTTTACTGTCATCACTGTGCCGATGCGCCCTGCAAAAAGGCGTGTCCCGCTGGTGCCATCTACAGAAACGAACAAGGCATTGTCCTTATAAAAGAAGAAAGTTGTATCGGGTGCAAGGAATGTGTGGAAGCTTGCCCCTTTGGGGCCATGCAGTTTGATGATACAAAGGATATAGTGGTGAAGTGTGACCTCTGCTTCGACAGATTAAGGAACGGCACGGTGCCTGCCTGTGTTACTGTCTGTCCAACCCAATGCATCTTCTTTGGCGATACCAAAAGTATGTTGGATCAGAAGGCGGAGATTGCAGCTGGTCGGCAAAAGGCGCTCTAAATATGAACTCATCGATAAAATCAAAACCGCTCTTGTTTTGGCACAGTAAGCCCAGGCAGGACTGCTACATCGCTGGATAAAACAAGAAAAAGAATCGTCAATACCAAAGAATTGACACCAAGCCCCTGGCTCGTGCTGCTTTGCAGCTAAGACGCCCATCACGAGGATAGCCGCAGGGGGCTGGGCTTTGGCAATTCACTGTCGTAGCGTAATAAGGAATAGCTAACCAAGCTGGCGAAACCTTGGAGAACCTGATACCTGTACTTTGTTACCCGAACGAAGTGAGATTTTATGTCGTGCACCGGATGACTGCCCGTTTGGTATTCAGCCATTTCACTCACCTCTTGGGATGAATGATTTAGCCATCTTGATCAGGAGTCAATGCTCAAAGCTGTTCACCTGAAAGGCGAAATTTTAGACCTGGCATTTGGAAAATAAATAATATTTGTGGTACTTCCCTATCTTTTTTAATCATAATTTATCATGTCCAACTGATGTTGGGGGTGAAACTGAAAAATCGAGGTAAATGGAAGTCCTTAGCGGAGGCTCGTGGGAGTTTCCGAGAATCTACGAATATTTTTGCTAGAGGTGATGAAAGGTGGCTTTTTATGATTGGGAAATAGAGACCATGCCACAAGAACTTCTGCGGGATTTGCAGTTGCAAAAATTTAAAAAACAGGTGGAACGAGTCTTTTATAATAACCAATTTTTCCGTAACCGCTACAAGGCGGCAGGCATAGAACCTGGCGATATCAAAAGCTGGGATGACGTAAAAAAAGTCCCTTTTGTCACCAAAGACGACATGAGGGAACATTACCCCACGGGCCTTGTCTCAGGGGACTGGTCAAAAGTAGTACGGGTGCATCTTACTTCTGGTACAACAGGCGTTCCGGTACCCATGGTCTACACCAAAAATGACTTAGAGATATGGACCACTTGCATGGCGCGTAACTTCGTGGCTGCCGGTGTAACTAGCAATGACGTCGTGCAACAGACTCACGGATATGGCCTTTTTGCCGGCGGACTTGGTTACCATTACGGTATTGAAAAGATAGGAGCTAAGTTGATACCTATCGGTGCCGGCAATACTGAAAGGCAACTCCGGTTGATGAAGGAATGGGGTACAACCGTCCTTACCGGGACACCTACTTATGCTGTCTATATAGGCGAAATAGCCATGGAAAAAGGCATCGATCCAGTACGTGATTTAAAATTGCGCGTAGGTTCCCACGGGGGTGAGCTTTGCACGGACGAAATGCGCCAGCGAATCAACGAACGTTTGGGATATGCTAGCCACGGGGGTGGCATGCGCTTATCCTACGGCTTAACTGAAATGGGTGGGCCAATTGCCCACGAGTGTGAATATGTAACGGGTGTCCATGTGTGGGCTGATCATTACCTGATGGAAGCATTAGATCCCGTTTCCTTGGAACCGGTAGAACCGGGTCAGAGAGGGGAGTTAGTCCTTAGTAATTTAAGCTTTGAAGCCATGCCCATTTTACGCTATCGCACTGGTGACTTGGTAATCACCTCTTTTGAGACATGTGTCTGCGGCCGAACCCATCCCCGCATTACCAAGTTCTTGGGCAGGATGGATGATATGCTCGTGGTCAGCGGGACTAATGTCTTCCCAAGTCAAATAGAACACATTCTCCTTCAGCACGAGGAACTGAGTGAGCACTGGCGCATCTTAGTGGGAGAAAGAAAAGGTCTGCACACCCTGAAGGTGGAGGTCGAACCAAAACCTGGTTCAGAACTAACTTCGGATTTTGTCAACCAGCTGGAGAAAAAATTACGCGATCAATTGCTAATCACCTGCCGAGTGGAACTAAAGGAATGTGGAAGCCTTCCCCGATTTGAAAGTACTAAGGCGGTACGGATTGTTGACGAAAGGTACAGAAATGAAAGAAGATGAGATTGGATTGCCATGTTTAGCTTTTTTACGGGGAGAATTTTTGGGTCAGGGCAGGAAAAAACGAGAACCGGCATGGTAGGTTTTGTTCAATTGCTTTGGTCTGCATACCTCAGCACAACCTTCAAAAGCGGATAAAAAGTAATAAAGAATTTGGGAGGTTTTATAATGCCTATTGTAGTTAGCCTAGTTCCGGAGGAGCGGTTCAAGAAAACAGGTGTGGATCTGCCCGGGGGCTGGGAATTTAAATTTTTAAGCGATTTCAATGAAAATGACTTGATTATGGCGTGCCGGGGGGCAGACTTCTTACTTGTTCCGTCAGCGTTTTTGCCGTGTAAAGTTACAAGGAGAGTAATTGAAAACATCCCCTCTGTCAAAATATTCAAATGGAAGGGGCTGGTTACGACATCGTGGATGTGGTTGCCGCTGCTGAACTGAATATACCTGTTGCCAACAATGCTGGGCTAAACGCAACCTCGGTGGCAGAGCTGGTCATTGGTTTAATAGTTACATTGCAACGGCGCGTGCTTGAATCTGACCGTGAAATCAAAGCCGGGAATTAGACCGGACACGGAGGCTACTCATGGAGGCCGGATTATTGGAGATACATGAATCCAGGCTAGGCATCGTGGGAATGGGAGCGATTGGCCGTAAGGTAGCTCAGGTAGCTGGTATACTTGGTGCCCAGGTTGCTTACTACGATATTGTCAGGGCTCCAGAAAACGTGGAGACTGAACTAAGAGTCACCTTCAAGCCGTTTGACCAACTTTTGGCCGAAAGCGACATTGTTAGCATCCATGTCCCCCTGAGTGAACGCACGAGGAAAATGATCGGGAAACGCGAGTTTGAACTGATGTCTCCGGGTGCTGTTTTCGTCAACACTGCCCGGGGAGAAGTGGTGGACCAGGCAGCTTTGGCAGAGGCGCTGGAGGGTGGGCGGTTGGCCGGAGCTGCCATAGACGCCCTTTCACCGGAGCCGCCGCCAGCTGACAACCCCTTGCTGAATCTATCGCCCCTTGCTCGCGACAGGCTAGTCGTTACACCCCACTTAGGGGGGGTCACCTTGGGATTCTTCAGAAGAATGCTGAGGAACGCTCTAGAAAATATGGCCAGGGTTATAGCGGGAGAGCCTCCGAAAAACGTTGTCAACGGAGTGTTGGAGGCCAGGAATAACAGGATGACGTAGGAATCTACAGTTTTTAATCGGAAGATTTTACTACTCTTTTCCGCGTTTTCCGGCCATTTTCGCCGGTAACCCACCGAGCTTGCTGAACGGACTCTCCGGCACGCCTTATAAGAGACCGTCGCAAAGCCCCCTTACTGGGTTGATGCCTATATCTGGAATAAGTTTTGAAGCTTTGTAGTTTTAGTGTACGCTTGAGAAATTATGGCTTTTGGCAACGGCTCCCAACTGACAACGGTCACGGTGTCACATCAAAGGGGTTTCTTTCCTATTTTGGGGTTTAGTAGTATAAACCGGATTTGGGGATATTTATACTGTCGGAATGGAAAGGATCATCTGGACAATTAAAGCAAACAGCATGGATCCTAAAGAATAAGGGGGGTGATTGATGGATTTGTAGTTAAGCTAATCTCACTTCAAAAGGGGTGATCTCTTCAATGGCTACGTAATCAGTAAGCATTTTTAGCTTATTTGTACTGGTTGCCTGCTGAAATTCTTCGTACAGATCACAGAGGAAGATTTGTTTATGGGTTTGGGCAACAGGGATTCACCTCCAGTTAGTACTTGCCAGATATTTCGAAATTTCCTTGTTTTTCAAGAGTTTTAGGTTTTTCCAGGAGGCTACTATAATTAAGTTTAAGGAGGAGATCTTTGTGTTACCAGAGCTAACGTTGAAAAAGGGCAAAGCGTCGGTCGTTGTGTTGTTGGCTTTATTGCTGGTGACTGTGCTCGTCCTTGCCGGTTGCGGAGGGTCCAAGCCGGCGCCCCAGCAGCAGGCGCCGAAACCGGAAGCGAAGCCCATTGAGCTGAAGCTGGCCCACTTCTGGCCCAGCACCCACCAGATCGAAACGGATTTTGTTCCCGGCCTGGCCAAGGCCATTGAACAGGCTACCAACGGCCGGGTCAAGATCACCAGCTATCCCGGGGAAACCCTCCTGAGGGGAGCGGAGATTTACGACGGCGTGGTGAAAGGGGTGGCCGACATCGGCATCGGCGTCTACGCCTATACCCCCGGTCGCTTCCCAGTAATGGAAGGTTTCGAGCTACCGGGAATAACTTATAACAACTCCGCAGTTTCAGACCGGGTCTTCTGGGAAACTGCGAAAAAATTCAACCTGAAGGAACTCCAGGATACCAAGCATCTGATGATTATCTCCTGCGGCCCTGGCCAACTGTTAACGAAGACACCGGTGCAGAAACTGGCCGACTTGAAAGGGATGGAGATCAGGACGACGGGAGGAAGTGCCAAGACACTCTCCTTGCTGGGCGCCACGCCCGTGGCCATGCCCCAATCGGAAACCTACGAAGCCCTTTCCAGAGGGGTAGTAAAAGGCAATCTTGCTCCTCTGGAGACATTAAAAGGCTTTAGGTTCGCTGAGGTCGTCAAGTACGTTACGTACGCGCCTTTCCTTTATGACTCCGCGATCTTTGTAGTTATGAACAAGGATAAGTTTAATTCCCTGCCCTCGGACCTGCAAAAGGCCATTGAAGATGCCTGCGCCAAATATTACGAGGAGAAGGGCGTGGGATTCTTCTCCAGCCTTGACGATGCCGGGGTAAAGTTCGCGAAAGAAAAAGGCGTGCAGTTCCTGACCCTTTCCGACCAGGAGAAAGCGTTGTGGATTGAGCGCTTAAAGCCACTTCAGGATGATTGGGTTAAGACGTTGAAAGAAAAGGGGCTGCCGGGGGAGGAAATCCTGAAAACGCTGAAGGAGTTAGCCGATAAATACAATAAAGAATACAAGTAAGGCCGGACGAAAAGACCAGGCAATGAAGCAGCAGGTTTCGGGGGTACAACACCCGGATGAATTGACAATTGTGCCTGAGGGCGTTGTGCCCCTTGCTGTTTGCTTAAGGCTGAGGTTTGATCGGGCCGGTTCGGACTAGGGAGGTGCGCCGGAGAACTCATGACAAGATTCGTTACGAAACTCAGTCAAGTACTGGACAGGATCGCAGGATGGGCGCTGGTAGCCACCATGGTTCTGGTTGTGGGAAATATTATCCTGCGTCTTTTTCAGCGCCCGATCGAAGGCACCTATGAATGGGTGGGTTTTTTAACCACCCTGGTGATCGGTCTGGCGG
>JBFLZY010000010.1:0-54695 GCA_040755975.1 Bacillota bacterium
AGCAAAAATATTTTTCCCGCCTGGTCTGTTTTGGTCAATAGATTATGGCTCTGTCTAAAATGTACTTTTCAAGGAGCGACGGCAAGTTAAGTTTTGCAGCTGACTAGTGGACATATACTCCGTTACACAAGTAGTGTCTTTTACCTTTATTTAAGCATTTTCATGATCCTGTTTGTCTATTTTGTGTGTCTTAGAAATTACTGAAGAACAGTATTCTCTTTAGGATAAGGGATAATTATCCTAGTAATTGGCAAACTGTATAAATATCTTTATCTTTTAAAAAAGTAGCGGATGGTAGATTTAATCCATTCTCATGTAGAGATTCAGCCACCTTGCATTTCTTAAGACGGTAATGCTTGTAAGCAGGTTGTTTCGTAAGCGGCAGAAATAACGGTCTGGTCTGAACACCAGCTTCTATTAGCCTTTCCATTACAGCATACCTGTCCACACCAAAAATCTCCGCATTAATCAGCACGGAGAAAAGCCACCAATTACTGTTCGCCTCCCGCAATTCGTGCTGCCATGTCAGCCCAGGCTTTTCCTGCAAAAGTTTGCGGTAAAGTGCTGCATTACGCCGTTTGGTGCTTAAAAACTCCGACAACCGCTCCAGTTGGGCCAGACCCAAAGCCGCCTGTATGTTAGTTAATCGAAAATTATATCCTATTTCAAGGTGTTCATACTCCATGGCGCCTAAGGCCCGCCCCTGGTTTATCAGCAGGCGTGCGCGTGCAGCCAGTTCGGGATCGTTTGTTACCAGCATGCCGCCCCCACCGGTGGTAATCACCTTGTTCCCGTTGAAGCTGAATACACCTATATCTCCGAAGGTCCCGACATGGCGCCCATCATACATGGCGCCAAGCGCTTCAGCGGCGTCCTCAATCACGTATAAACCGTGCCTGCGGGCTACATCCATCAACCGCGACATGTCCGCCGGGTTGCCGTAGAGATGAACGGGTATGACGGCACGTGTGCGGCCCGTGACCGCCCTTTCAACCTCGTCGGGATCGATATTCCAGGTCAGGGGATCCACATCCACCACCACGGGGGTCGCGCCTGCGTATACCACCGGATTTGCAGTGGCGATAAAGGTAAGGGCCGGTACAATAACTTCGTCTCCCGGACCGATTCCCAGGAGCCTCAACGCCAGGTGAATGGCCGCCGTACCGTTGACCGTGGCCAAGGCATACCGGACGCCTACAAAAGCGGCAAAACGTTCCTCAAATTCGCTAACCAGAGGCCCTACGGACGAAACGTAGCCACTTTCCAGGGCGCGGAATACATACTGCTTTTCCAGTTCACCAATGTTTGGAGCATCCAAAGGGATGCGAATGCTGGTCAACCGAAAATTCCCCCTGCCTATCATACATTGTAAAGGTCCGGCTTGTACAAGTAAAGATTTTCCCTGAACCACTGGATAGTTTCCCACAGCCCCTCTTCCAGGGTGTACCGGGGGGACCAGCCGGCAAGCTCTTTTGCCCGCCGGTTGTCGCATACCAGGCGCTCCACCTCGCTGCCTTCCGGCCTTACCCTTGCTTCTTCCTGTTCCACTGCAAACTCACTGCCGGTTATTCTTCTGATGAGCTCAACAAGATCCCCTATAGAAATCTCTTTTCCGCCGCCAATATTAACAACCTGTCCTACGGCGAGATCAGAAAGACCAACGGCAAGCAATCCCGACACCGTATCGCGGACAAAGTTAAAGTCGCGGGTCGGAGCGAGGTTGCCCAGACGGATGACGCGGGCGCCGGCCAGCACCTGGGTGAGAATGGTGGGAATAACAGCGCGGGCGCTCTGGCGGGGGCCAAAGGTATTGAACGGACGCACCACCACCACGGGCAGGCCAAATGAGCGGTGAAAACTTAAAGCCAATTGATCGGCGGCAATTTTGGAAGCCGCGTATGGGGATTGGGCCTGCAGGGGGTGTTCTTCGTCAATGGGAACGTAACGAGCCATACCGTACACCTCGGAAGTGGAGGTATGCACCACCCGCTGCACCTCTTCTTCCCGGGCGGCCTGGAGGATGTTGTAGGTACCCTCGACATTTGTTTTGATGTAGGCCAGCGGAGAAATGTACGAATAAGGAATACCGATCAGGGCTGCTAGGTGAAAAATGACCTCAACACCGCAGGCGGCATTTCTGACGCTGTCGTAATCACGGATATCCCCGGTATAAATTTCGATGTTCTTAAGACACGGCACCGCCTGCAGCCAACCCCAGTCGTTGCGGGCATTGTAGCGGACAAAGGCTCTTACATTATATCCTTGCCTGACAAGTTCTTCCACAAGATGAGAGCCGATGAAACCTGCTGATCCGGTGACCAGGATTTTATAATTCATTATATTACTCCTTATCGGCATGTTTCTCCGGTTCCAATTTCATTTTCTCTCACCCCAACTACGTCCGGGAAACACCATAACCTCAATCATCAATATTCTTATCTGACATATGTTCCGGTAAGTCAAGAAACCCGGATCATATCCTGCATCACATGGTCAAATTGATTACTGGCTGAGAAAGTTCCCAGGCCAAACTTCTTAATTTTTTCCCTCCGATAAAAAGCGGCATGGGGAGCTAATTCTTTTTTTCGATTTAGCAGCATTTGCCAACTATATTGTGTTTTCGACGTTTTTTAACATATTCCTTCTTGATAGAAAAATTTCGGTAACTGATTCGCACTGCCTGACGACTTTTGCGAAAAATCGCGGGTAAACCCGGACCCGCCCGGCGTAATCCCACAAAAGATACTGCCTTAACCATATACCTGTTCCGCCGGCAACTATCGTTAAGGCGCCGCAAAGGGATTTCTTTCTGGTTTGAGCGATAAATAAGGCGTTGACATGTTCTTCCGGTGATGTTATACTCTTTGGTAAGAAAGGTAGGTGTTAAGTATGTCTGTTACCAAGATAACAATCGCCGTCCCGGAACAGCTTTTCGCCCAGGCCGAAAATATCGCCCGCTCCTTAAATATTACGCGCAGCCAGCTTTATTCCAGAGCATTAGCGCTTTTTATCCGGGAATATCTCGATCGGGAAATGTCCACGCGCCTGGAGATGGCGTTTGCGGAACCCGCGGATGCAGAAGAAAAGGCCTTCCGGGCCGCAATGCAGCAACAGTTCAACAATCTGCTGGCCAGGGAGAACGAGCAATGGTAATTAAGCAGGGGGAGCTTTACTGGTATACTTTCCCGACACCGCAGGGATCAGAACCAATGGGACAGCGTCCCGTCCTGGTGATTCAAAATAATATTTGTAACCAAAGCAGGGTCAATACGGTTATCGTGTGTCCTTTGACCACTAATCTCAAGCTGGCCATAGCTCCGGGAAACATCCTGTTGAATCGTGGAGAAGGAAATTTACCGCGCGAGAGCGTAGTTAATGTTTCCCAAGTTCAAAGCATTGACAAAAGCTGCTTGCAAGAATACATCGGCGCGCTCCCCTCAGCCCGGGTCCAGGAAGTAATCAACGGGCTTTGGCAATGGTTGACGCCCAGGGAGCCGGTTAAGGGAAAGTGAAAAGATCCCGGGCCTTAACTTTAATGACAATTATCTCACTTTTTAAATGAAAACGCTTCCCCCAAGCCTGCCTCGCGGCAGCGCTTCATTGTTCCCTTTTCTCTGCTTCCTTCCATTACTTTGGGCATAATACCTGATAATTCCTCCTGGAAAATATAAAATTTCTGTTAATTTCACTATACTCTCTTCCCAACCCCCTAAAGAAATAATATCCAGCAGACGAATCTAAGAAATGAAGGCAGGCCAGTTATTTGCTACCGGCGGCCGACGGTAGGAACCGGCTAGTCCTTTGATGTGTGTCGCGCGACAGGAAACTTGAAGCTTCAAGCTCACCAAAGCAAAGGAGGAATGCAAAAGGATGATCATCAACCACAACATCAGCGCTTTAAACGCCTGGCGGGGGCTGTCCCAGACCAACAGTGCCCTAGCTAAATCCCTGGAAAAGTTGTCCTCCGGTATGCGCATCAACCGGGCGGCGGACGACGCCGCCGGACTGGCCATCTCGGAAAAAATGCGGGGACAGATCAATGGCCTGAACCAGGCGGTGCGCAACGCCCAGGACGGCATCTCGCTCATCCAGACGGCGGAAGGCGCCCTGAACGAAACCCACAGCATCCTGCAGCGCATGCGGCAACTGGCGGTACAGGCGGCAAACGATACTGCCACTAGTGCTGATAGAGCTCGTATCCAAGAGGAAGTAGATCAGCTTGTAGCAGAAATTGGCCGTATAGCCGACACTACGGAATTTAATACTCAGAAACTTTTAAACGGTAGTTTTGCGAGCAAGATTTTCCACATTGGAGCAAACGCGAGCCAAAACATGACGATTACCATCAGTAATATGGGTGCAAGCGCTCTTGGTTTAATAACTAGCGCCGGAAACATTAGTGTATCCACCCAATCTGCCGCCGACGCTGCTATTACTAAAATCCAAAGTGCCATTGATAGGGTTTCTGCACAGCGCTCCGAGCTTGGCGCCATCCAGAACCGCCTGGAGCACACCATCGCCAATCTGGGTGTGGCGGCGGAAAACCTATCGGCGGCCGAATCCCGCATCCGCGACGTGGATATGGCCCAGGAGATGATGAACTTTACGCGCAACCAGATCCTGGTCCAGGCGGGCACGGCGATGCTGGCCCAGGCGAATATGGCCCCGCAGGCTGTCCTCAAACTTCTCGGTTAACAGCGGCAAGGGGCTGGTCTTCATTCGATCGGCCCCTTTTTACTTCTTTTTTAAGAGGTGGCCCCGTTGGAAAAACATAAGCATAATTATCAACCTCAAGAAATCCCGGACAAAATATATCACGTTCTCCAACAGCTAAGCGGGCTTTTGGGTACCGCCGGAGAAGCCGTCAGTGAGGTCTGCCTGCTTTTCCAGCAGGGAGAAACGTCCCGGGGAATGCGGGCCTTAACCGAGGTGATCGACGCCCTGCAACATATTCACAACGCTTTAGAATATCTGTGCAGTTCGGGATACGCGGAGTCCCTGGGTCTTGGGGAGGCAAAAAGCGAATTGGGAGGAATTTTCCCTGCCATGCTGGACAGTATTGAAGAGCAGGACTTTTTGGCCCTGGCCGACGTGATGGAGTACGAATTGAAGCCTGCTCTGGCCAGTTGCCGGAACCGCCTTCCAGAGAAACCTTCCCTCCCCAACTAGAAGCAGGTGACCGGAAAAAGCCGGCGGCTTTAAAAAAGATGAAAAATGATCTTGCCGGACGTGAGACAATTATGCCGGGGATAGAAATCTTTACCGCGAAAAGCGGGGCTCTTTCCGCCAGGGCAAAATTGCCGGACGGGCGCTCGCTGCTGCTGCACAGCGCCTACGACCCGGTAAGAGAAGCCCAAAATTTGACCGCTTCCTTCTCCCTGGAGGAGGCCAGGGTTGTCATTCTACTTGGCCTGGGGCTCGGTTACCACCTGGAGGAAATCGCCAAAAGGATTCCGCCGGAAGCCAAAATACTGGTTGTCGAAAAAAACGGCGAACTGATCAACCGAGCGAAAACGAAGTTAAAAAACCTGCCGTGGACCAGGATTACGGTCACCGGGGAGGAACAAGAAATCAAATATTTTATTTTTTCCCACCGGGAAGAACTCACCGGCCGGCAGCCGGTAATAATCGAACACCCGCCCTCTTTCCGCCTTGACCCGGCTTATTACGGGGCGATGCGGACGCGGGTGCGCGACTATATCTCCCTGCTGGCGGTCGAACTGAATACAGCCCGGACCCTGAATCCTTCAATCCAGCGCAATCTGCTGAAGAACTTTTCGTTTGTCCTTCAGGATCCGGGGATAGCCGTTTTAAAGGACGCCTTTCGAAAAAAGCCAGCGGTGATTGTTGCCGCGGGGCCTTCCCTGGCCAAAAACATCGATCTCCTGCCCCGGGCCAAAAACCGCGGCGTCCTGATCTGCGTAGGCACGGCCTTAAAGGCGCTGCAAAAAAAGGGCATCGAACCGGACCTGGTAGTCACCATTGACCCCCTGGTGGCCAACTACCGGCTTTTTGAAAGCATGAGCCCGACGCGGGCCTTTTTATGCTACGAACACCAGACATACCCGGACATTTTACCCCTTTTTCCCGAGCGGCGCTTCGCCTTTCACGCGCTGATCAACCACCTGGGGCTGTGGCTGCGTACCCTGTACGGTTACAAAGGAGAAATCGAACCCGGCGGCTCGGTGGCCATCGCCGCTTTTGAAATCGCCTGTCTGATCGGGGCCGATCCAATTGTTTTCATCGGCCAGGATCTGGCCTACACGGACGGTTATACCCATGCCCGGGGGACTCAATACGACGGGCAAAAAGCCGATTTTAACAATCCCCACGTGATCGAAGTGCCGGCCGTCGGGGGCGGAACTGTATATACTTCCCGGGCCTTGCACGGCTTCCTGGTGCGCTTTGAAGAACTGTTTAAAAAACACAGCGACAGGCTGATCATCGACGCCACCGAAGGAGGAGCGGTAAAGCGGGGGGCCAGGATGATGACTTTTCAGGAGGCGCTTGACCAGTACTTTCCAGAGGAATTTCCGGTCCTCCCTCACATCGAAGAGCTGCACGAAAAGGGCAAACCCTCTGTTTCAACTTTACTGCCGAAGGCGGCCGAAGAAATTCGCCAAACCATGCTCGAATACGAAGGTTTTATCAATAAGTTGGATAATTTAATTAATCTGGCCAAAACAGTCAGCAGGCTCGATGCCGCCGCCACCGCCGGGTCCTCGAACGGAAACGGCAACGGTTTTTGGTCGCGGGCGGCCGGGCAATCCCTTAAAGAAAAGGCCGCGCAATTGAACAATGTCCTTAAGGAAGTAAACGCCTGCGGCAAGTTGATCAACCTGCTGAGTTTATTAACTATAGACGTCGAACTGGCCCGTTCCCTGCCCGAAGACGCTACCCTGGCCCAACAGTTGGAGCGCATTCAGGACGCCTACGGCAGGTACCGCGGAGCGGCCGGGGTAATGGTTGAACAATTGAAAGAAACGTTGGCAGACCTGGAAAGACTGGAGAAGCTGTAAATCGGTACAGAAGGGGGGATACCGGCAAAGCATGGGTATTAATAACGTAACTGCGGCCTACCCGGCCAGTCCCGTTCCGGAGCGAAATCCAGAAAAACCGCCGCAAGCTTTCCGGGAAAACGAAAAAAACAGCTCTCCGCCTCCTTTCCGGGAACCGGCGGAAGAGCTTATCCCCGCTCTGGAAAAGCTCAATAAAACCGCACCTATATTTGATTTTCGTTTTCACTTTCTCATCCACGAAGAAACCAAGCGCATCATGGTCCAGATTATTGACCAGGAAACAGGCAAGGTACTAAACGAAATCCCGCCGGAAAAAATCCTGGACCTGGTGGCCCGGATCCAGGAGTTGGTGGGTTTGCTGGTAGATGAAAAGCGGTGACCCGTAATAAGGCAGCTAAAATGGCGGCGTATATACTCACCCACTTAATCAATTACAGGCAACCGCAGGCAACAAACGAAATGAGGGGAGGCAACCCTTGTGATTTACTACTTCAACCCGGTTAACCGCATGACCGGCCTGGCCTCGGGACTGGATACGAAAAGCATCGTGGAAGACCTGATGAAAGCCGCCCGCATCCCCCTGGACCGGATGCTGCAGAACCAGCAGTTGCTCCAGTGGAAGAAGGAAGACTACCGGGCGATCAATACCACGCTCACCAACCTACGGACCAGTTACGTTTTCCCTTTAAAATTGCAGTCCAGCTTCCTGGTTAAAAAGGCGACTTCCAGCGACGAGTCGGTGGTGGCCGCCACCGCGAGCACAAAGGCCGTCAGCGGCACTTATACCATTACCAGCGTGGATCAACTGGCTACCGCCCATTCCGTGGCCTCCGACGCAGTCAATCCGGTCGTCCTGGAAGATACTTTTATCAATTCGGCAAATATCGATCTAGACAATACCACCGCTTACGTGGACTACGCCAACGGCAAGGTGACCACCTCCGCGGCCGGGACGGAAGTTTTCGAGTCCATCAACAAAACCGGCTTAAACGTAAGCAAGTTTCGTTTCACTGCAAATACATACATCCCTGCGGGAACTTCCATCAATTTCTATTATTCCACCGACGGCGGGTCCACCTGGACGGCAGTAAACGCCGGGGATGAAGTCACCCTGGGCACTCCCGCCACGCAGCTTAAGTTCAAAGCAGAACTCACCGGCACCGCCGACGCCAAACCCGAACTCCTGGATTACAGTTTTCAAGATATATCTCAGAGTTTCGAGGGAACTTTCGAGATCAACGGCAAAAGCATTACCGTGGCGGCCGGCACCACCAGCCTCACGGCCATCCGCGACCTCATCAACAGCGCCAACGCCGGAGTCACGGCCCAGGTGGCCGACAGCCGCCTGATCATCACCAGCACCGCCACCGGTTCCGGGAGCGCCATCAAGTTTATTGACGACGCCACCACGGACATTTTAACAAAGCTAGGTGTACTTACCGATACGGATACAATTAAAAACGAGCTGCAGGCCGCCAGGGACGCCCAACTGGTGTACGGAGGGCTGACGATCACCCGGTCGTCGAACGTGATCACCGACCTGATCGAGGGTGTAACCCTGGAGCTAAAAAAGACCAGCGCCTCTCCGGTGACCATCAGCGTCAGCACCGACGCCGATGCGGTAGTCGGCACCATCAAGCAATTTATCGAGCAGTATAATGCTGCCCTGGATCAAATAGTCGGCGAACTGAAAGAAGAACGCTACCGGGATTACCTTCCCCTGACGGAAGACCAGAAGAAAGAAATGTCCGCAGATGAAATCAAAAAGTGGGAGGAAAAGGCGCGGAGCGGGTTATTGCAGAACGACCCCATCCTTAACGACATCCTCGTTTGGGTCCGGAACGCCGTGGAAAGCCCGGTTGCGGGCGCGCCCCGGGAAACGGACGTTCTATACGACATCGGCATTACTTTCGGGGATTACTGGTCCGGCACCAGCCACCGGCTTTACCTGGACGAAATAAAGCTGCGGGAGACCATCTCCGCCAACCCCGACGGAGTGATGCAGCTATTCACGAAAACAGGGGCCACCGAGGAAGAGAAGGGCATCGGGATCCGCCTGTACGATGCACTCAAGCGGGGCATTGACCGTCTGAAGGATGAAGCAGGAAGCCCCAGCAGCTACTTTTACGACACTTCCTACCTCAGTGAATCCATCAGGGACCTTCAGGAACGGATCGACGCGGAAAGCGAACGCCTGGCCAGGCTGGAGGAAAGCTACTGGCGGCAGTTTACGGCTATGGAACAGTTCATCGCCCAAATGAATTCCCAGAGCATGTGGCTGGCGCAACAGTTCAACATGTACGCGGGCGCTTAAAAAACTTTTTAAAGAGGTGATCAGGTTGGCTCCGGTTAACCCCTACCGGCAGTATCAACAAAACGCCGTCCTTACCGCCGACCCCGGGCGGCTTACGCTTTTGCTCTTCAACGGGGCGGCAAAGTTTGCCCGCCAGGCGGTGGAATCAATAAAAAACATGGATATCCCCGGCGCCCATCAAGCCATTACCAGGGCGCAAGATATTGTGTTTTACCTCTCGTCTACCGTCAACACGGAATCGGAGGTCGGCAAAAACTTATCTGCCTTGTACGACTACATGCACCGCCGCCTGGTCGAAGCCAATGTTAAAAAAGACATTTCTATTTTAGATGAAGTCAGCGGGATGCTGGAAGACCTGGGCGCCAGCTGGCAGGAAGCCATAAAACAGGCCCCCGCCGGGCAGCACAACGGCGATAGCTAAAGAAGCTCAATTTCTCACTGGTCTGGTCCTTTGCAGAAATTTGCATAAACATTAATTCCCCCGCTATACTCGCCAATATCCAGTCGGACAGGAGAATTTTTGTGTTAGAAGTGTTGCTTCCTCAAAAGAAAGCGCTTTTAGAAGAAATGGTTAAACTGCACCGCCAGATAACGGAACATCTAAAAAAACCGGACGAAATACCCCTGGAAAAACTTGCCGGGGCCATGTCTGACTTAGAAAAGTTGCAGGAACAAATCAATGAACTGGATGCCGCGATAAACGAACAAAAAAAACAGGTGCCGGGGAAAATCTACGCAAAAATAATCGCCGGCAAAGAGGAAGAAATTAAGGGGATCCTGGCGCAAATCCAGGCAATTCAGGGACAAAACGTTACCCTGGCGAAAGGACTCCGGGATGAGATCAGCGGGAAATTAAAAAGCCTGCAGGAAGGCAGGCAGGCGATAGCTTACTTAAAAAAAGAACGTATGCTGAACGGAAACTCTTTGAATAGAACCTTTTAGGGTCAATGCTTTTAATGCCGCTTTTTAATTTCTATTCTTGCTAAAATGTGCTGACTGATCATGACCGACAGCTTAAGGAGCAAATGGGGGCCAACGGTATTACAGGCTACGAGTTTATATTAATGTTTTACAGATATTGATCGAGAAGCAGCCCCAAAGCTTTGAAAGGCTCTTGGGCAAAAGTGACGACGTCCTCAGGAGTCATTTCCGCTTTTACTTCTCCTGACTCCCTGTTAATAAGTTGCACCACGGACTTTCCTTCTTCTTTTTCGCGCACCAAAAACTCCAGCGGCTGGTTATAAGCCTCGGCCGCCTGGTTCAAACGGCCAACCGCCTTAATCAGGTTCTCCCTGCGCACTTTCCCCTCTTCTTCCGAAGGCGGACCCTGGGGAAAAACGTCTTCCCGCCGCACGGCGCTGGCCGGCTCGATTCTGCGCAGCGGAGCAACTTCCTGAGAGGCAAGGGACTGCAGGCCACCGGCACCAATTTTCATTATCAAACACCTCCCGAAATAGACTCCCTGAAAAAAACTCTCGACAGTTACACCCCTGCATGAATTATCCCTGATCTGACTTGTACCCCTTAATTCCAGTGGAATTTTTTACCTCAGGTAATCCAGCAGAGACGTCTGCAGCATCCTCGCGCCTGCGGAAAGAGCAGCCTGGTAAGACAACTGCTTTTGCTGGAACTCGATGGTTGCCCTGGCGATATCGCTATCCTGCAAGTTGGAAAGCACGCCGGTCATGCGCACCTCGTTGTCCCGCATCTGGCTTTGCAGGTTTTCCAGGCGATTGGTACGGGCGCCTATGGTGACCCGGCTTTCCATAAGCCAGTCCAGGGAGCCATCTAATTTACCGATAGCTGCGTCTACTCCGTTTAAATCGCCAATTCTTAAAGCATCACGCAAATCAAACAGGGCGTTAAAAATATTGGGCATACCCCCTCCGGGAGACGTTAGAAATAAGTATACTCCATCAACATTCACCATTGCTGTTGAACCATAGTAAACAGCCCGCTCAACAGTCCCCCACGGAGGGCCGGGCAGCGGCGGAGGCGACGTACTGCCTTCGAACTCAATTGCGTCACCATTTCTTTTAAAAGGAGGGTCGTTTAATTGATTTCTGGCAAAGATAAATTTCCCACCAACAGAGGTATTTCCGACGTCAACCAGACCCCAAATAAGGTCATCCACCTGTTGGGCCAACAAGGCCATGTCATCCCCGGTTAAGGTTCCGTTAGAGCCTTGGACGGCGATCCGCCGGGCCTGCTGCAAGAGGCTGGTGGCGTTGCCCATGGCGGCATCGGCCTGATTCAGCCAGGACAGGCCATCGTCCACGTTGCGCAGGTACTGCCTGGTACAGTCAAGATCGGTCATCACCGACATTATTTGCGAGGTGCCGCTGGGGTCGTCGCTCGGCCTGTTCACTTTTTTGCCGGTGGACATGCGTTCCTGGCCGCGCACCAGTCCCTCCAGGTTGAGTTGAATTGCGTTTATTAAATGGGCTCCGATCATATTGTGGGTAATCCGCATAGTCTAAGCTCCCCTTCCGGCCTCAACCAATCCCCCTTAAGTGGTTACGCCGGCAAAGTAGAAAAATCAAAAGCCACAATGATTTACTTTTATCTTAACTTACAATACCCCCATCCGGTTAATCAGCGTGTCCAGCATGCTGTCCAGCACCGTCATTACCCGTGCCGACGCCTGGTAGGCGTACTGGAACTGCACCAACCGGGTGAGTTCCTCGTCCACGGAAACACCGGATACGGACTGGCGCAAGTTCTCCAGTTGCTGCAAGACCGCCCTGGCAGTGCCTGCCTGGTGGCCGGACCCCTGGGCACTGGCGCCGATGTCGGAAACGAGGCCCCGGTAATATGCCTCATATGTTCCTCCCGGCATGGCCGTAAGAGGATCTTCCCGCAACCGGGCAATGTCCAGAGCCATAGTGCCCGCTACGTTGATAACATCATCAATGTCGCTACTCAGATACAGATCGCCAGCACCAGTGCCAGTATTATCAAAAAACAGATTGCCTGCTTCGTCGTCGTGGAGGCCATTTACGTCATCCCGAACAGCTTTTGCCAACGTATCCAGTTTACTCAAATAACCGTCAGTCGGATCAGCTATCTTCCGCCTCGCACTTTCAATTCCGGAAATGCTCCCGGGTATATTGTCATTGTCGATATTAACAGGTACGCCACCAATACTAATAACCAGGCCCGGACTCCACGCAGCCGAAACGGTGTTTACAACTCCGCCTGACGTTACCAGATCCTCACCATATATATTCACATCAAATGTACCATCATTATTTAAATTTTCATCCGTTTCGGCCATCGCCGCCAGTTCATCCAGTAAAACATCCCGCCTGTCCAGCAGGTCGTTGGGCTGATTCCCGTTGGCCACGATGCGGGCGATCTGCTTGTTCAGTTCCCCCAATTCATTTGCAATTTCGTTGATCCGGTCAACTTTCAGCCCTACCGACTCCCTAAGGCTGGCCTCAATATCGCTCAACTGCCTGTATATATGCCGGAAATTAACCGCCAGCTCCTCCCCCGCCTCCTTCACCACCGCTTTCAGCCCCAGGTCGCCCGGATTGTTGTTTAATTCGTGCCAGGCGTCGAAGAACCGGGCGAGAACGCTTTCCAGGCCAACGTCCGACGGTTCCGGAAAGACCGCCTCCACCCTCTGCAGGGCGTCCTGGCGGGCCTGCCAGAAACCATCTTCCCCTTTAGCGTCGCGCACCTGGCCGTCCAACAGGGCGTCGCGGATGCGGCGGATTTGTGCCACCTCCGTGCCGGTGCCGAGCTGGCCGGGGAGCAGGCGCTGGGCCAGGTTGGGCAGAGTATAGGGATCGGTGGCGGAAAAAACGGGGTCCTGCCGGGTATAACCCTCCGTACTGGCGTTGGCCAGGTTGTGCGCCGTGACGTCCATGGCGTTGCGGCCGGCCATCAGGCCCCGGCGGGCGATTTCAATCCCGAAGAAAGTGGAGATCACGCAAGCATCATCCTTATTTAAAAATTATATTTACCGCTATACCTGGCGATCGAAAACCCCAACCGGCTTTTGCTTCTTTTGCAGAAAACCCCTGGGGTCGTACATTTCTCCCTGCGCTGTGGCAAAGAGTTTCGTTAATTGCCGGTGGAACCGGAAAGCTCTGAGCAACAAAATCTTTCCCGTTTCATTTATTTGCCTAAGCTGCGCGACGGCAGCGGCCAGCCGGTTATACAACGAAGCAAAGGCGTCCTGCAGGTCGGCGGGAGCAAGGAAGGCTACTTCGCCAAAATGGGCATCTGTTTTAGAATTATTAATTAAATCCTGCTGCACCTGCAACCTTTTCTCTTCGAGTTTTGCCAGCTCACCGGCCAGGAATTCCTGCCGTTTCGTCACGGAGATGATTTCGGAAGCGACATTTTCTTTCAGGGCGCGAATTAAGTTGCTTCCGGCTGCCTTCAGCTCTTCAACTATTGCCAGTTCTTGTTGCAACAAATCCAGCAAAATTTTAAAGCCGTTTTCCGGCACCAGCAGCCGCCTCCCCAATTCAAACTCTTTTATCCAGCCGGTGTTCGGCCACTATTCCTTCGGCAATTTTTTCCGCATCCAGCTGGTAAGTTCCCCGTTCAAGTTGTTTTTTGATGGCGCTCACCAGTTCGGCCCGCACTTCCGGGATTTCTTTTAAACGGACGCGGTACAGCTGGAGCTCCCGCGCCCGGGCGGAAATCTCAATTTCGTCGGTCCGCGTAGACTTTTGGTCAGCCTTGCGGACATTCCCTTGTTCGTCTTTTTCTATTTTTTCCACGCGTTTAAGATATGCTTCGGTGACCATCCGGGGATCAAAATTGTTGGTGATTTTCATTGAACCCCCCCTTTTTTAAGCGCCTAAAACCTCCCCCGACAAAAGCGTGGGGCTCAGGTATCCTACTAAAGTTATCGACCCGATCGGGCCATTCTTTAGTTATATTAAAAATTTCTTTATTCAGATCATCTTTACAATTTCCCCGGCAATTTCCCCCAGCGGCAGCACTTTTTGCGCCGCGCCGGCTTCGATGGCCGCTTTCGGCATGCCGAAGACAACGCAGGTGCTTTCGGCTTCGGCAATGGTGGGGCCGCCGCGCTCCCGGATCGCGGCCATCCCTTTGGCACCGTCCCTGCCCATGCCGGTGAGCAACACGCCCATGGCGTGAGCGCCGTACAGTTCGGCGGCCGACGTCATCACCCCATCCACCGAGGGGCGAAACACACCCGGCGAACGGGGTTCTCCGCAGCTTTCCAGGCGGACGCTGACGCTGCCGGCGCGCCCGCGAAAGGCTAAATCACACCCCGCCGGAGCCACCAGCACCTGGCCGGGCGCCACCGGGTCGCCCGCTTCGGCGTGCTTCACCTGCAGCCGGCTGCGCCGGGCTAAATGCTCAGCCAGAGACCTGGAAAAACCGGGCGGCAGGTGCTGAACAACCACCACGGCGGCGGGAAAATCGGCCGGCAGGGCGGGGATTAAAACCTGCAGGGCGGCCGGCCCGCCGGTGGAAGAACCCACCACGACAAGGTCCACCCGCCCGGCTTTTCCCCGGACGGCTTCCGTCCCCCGGGCAGGGCGCGCGGGCCCGGTTTCCCCGGCGGCCGCCGGGCTTTCCGGCGGAGTTCCCGGCGCGGCCTGGTACACCCTTTCCGGTTCGGACAGGCGTTCGGGCAGGCTTCCCTTAGGTATTTCCAGGGGCAACCTCTCGGCAACAACCGGTGAACGGGTTTCATCCGCACCTGCCGCCCGTCCTGAAGAAGGTTTTTCTAAAGAAGTTTTGAGTAAAGCCGGTTTAAGCAACGCCAGTTTACGGGACGACACCATGGCCGCCGTTTTTAATTTTAAAGCCAGCTCGGCGACCATTACGTCCAAATAACCCGGTTTTTCCGGCTTGGCCACAAAATCCACGGCTCCCAGGGAAAGGGCCTGCATGGTGGCTCTGGCGCCCTTCGTGGTGTGGCTGCTCAACATCACCACCGGCGTAGGGCACCGGCGCATTACCTGCCGGAGCACGCCCAGGCCGTCCAGCACGGGCATTTCCAGGTCCAGCGAAACGGCCTCCGGCCTTAAAGCGCAGATTTTTTTAACCGCTTCCTCCCCGTCGGCTGCCGTATCAATAACCACAAAGTCGCCGGTGGCCTCCAGCAAGCGGGCCACCAGGCGACGCATCAAGGCTGAATCATCGACGATCAGGACCTTTACCGGCGGCATAAGCTACCTCTTTCGCTGTTACATTAAATTCCATCGCCTCTTTGGGCCTCTTTTGCCTTTTTGCCTGCTTTACTTCCTTCCTACCCCGCCGCGTAAGCCGCCGCTTCTTCCACGCCGCCCTCCTTGACGATGCTGCGCGCATCGACAATCAGAGCTACGCTGCCGTCTCCCAGGATGGTGGCACCCGAAAGACCGCTCACCTGACCCAGGTAGCTTCCCAGGGACTTGATCACGATTTCCTGCTCCCCGATGAGCCTGTCCACCACCACGCCCACTTTTTTATCGCCGGAGCCCAAAACAACCACAAAAACCCGCTCGCCCGGGTTGCTTTCCTGGTTAAAGAAGTGGGCCAGCCGAATCAGGGGCAAAACGTGGCCGCGCACCACGATCACTTCATTATGCCTGACGCGCCTGATCTCACCGGGCTTCAACGCCAGGGTCTCGACCACGTTGGTCAGCGGAAAGGCGTAAACCTGTCCTCCTAACGCCACCATCAAGGCCCGGATAATGGCCAGGGTGAGCGGCAGCTTGATGGTAAAGGTGGTCCCTGCACCGGGCGTACTGTCGTATTCCACCGAACCGTTGATTTGCTCAATCTGGTTGCGCACGATGTCCATGCCCACGCCCCGTCCGGAGATGTCGCTGACGTCCGCGGAAGTGGAAAAACCGGGGGTGAAGATTAGATCCAGGGCTTCCTTATCGGTCAGGCGGGCCGCCGCTTCGGCACTGAGCAGCCCTTTTTCCACTGCTTTTCTGCGCATCACGGCCGGGTCCATGCCGCGCCCGTCGTCGGAGAGGGTAATTTCGATCTGGCCCTCCACGTAAGCGGCCTTCAACAATATTTTACCCGTCCGGGGTTTGCCCAGCCGCATCCTTTCCTCCGGCGGTTCAATGCCGTGGTCCACAGAGTTGCGCAACAGGTGGATCAGGGGGTCGCCGATAACCTCGATTACGTTCCGGTCCAGTTCCGTTTCGCGCCCCTCGATAATAAAATCTACTTCCTTGCCCATTTTGTGGGCAAGGTCCCGCACCATCCGGGGCAGCCGGTTAAAGACGTAGGCCACGGGCAGCATCCGCGCCTTCATGATTTCCTCCTGCAGGCTGTTGGTAACCTGCCCCAGGTGACTGGAAATCTCCAGCATGTTCTCGGCCAGCTCGTCGCCGTAACGGTTTTCAAAAACGTCTACGAAACGATCCAGCCGCGTGCGGTCGATCACCAGTTCACCAACCAGGTTCATCAAAGCATCGAGCTTTTGCACGTCCACGCGCACAGTTTTAATATTGTCCCTGGGTTGATCCGCGATCCGCTCCCGGAAAGCGGCGGCGGCCGCCGTAACCTCACCGGGCCCGGGAGCGGCGGCGGCAAATCCAGCGCGGACCTGCCGGATCTTTACGTCCGTCACTTCGGCAATGGAAAAAACAAGGTTCTTAATCTGACCGGCGTCCTCCTGCGCAAAAATCAAAACGCCAAAACCGCTGCCGTACTTTCCATCCTGGAGATCCTCGGCGGGAGGGACGCTTTTAATGATTTCCCCCACCTGCTGCAGCGTCTCAAAAACCAGAAAGGCGCGGGCGGCTTTCATCTGGCAGGCCGAGTCGATGCCGACTTCCACCCAGTACGCCTGGTAGCCGCGCACCTCGGCCTCCCGCAGCAGCGCTTCCTCAACGTCGTTCAACACCACCCCGCCTCCGAACGGGGAGTCCCCTCCGGCGGCCGGGGCTTCCGTCCCTTTATCTTCCGGAAAGACCCCGGTGGGCGGGGCGGGCGGGGCCTCCTTCGCCGCGGCGGCAGGGGCCTCCTTCGCCGCGGCGCCACCTCCGGCGACGCCGGCAACGGAAGCCCCCTCGCAACTTACCGTGCATTCGCGCAATCTGGCCACAATGCCGGCAATATCGGTAGTTTCCGTTTTCGCTTTAGCAATTTCTTCCTTGAGCGCCCGCAGGGCGTCCAGCGCTTCAAAAAGGGTGTCGACGAGCGCCTCGTTAACAACCAGGCTCCCCTGGCGCAGGCGGTCGAAAATATTTTCGATCTCGTGGGTCAGGGCGGACATTTTTTCGTACCCCATTACCGCCGAAGAACCTTTGATGGTGTGGGCGGCCCGGAAAATCTCCTGAATTGCCTCGGAGCTGCTGCCCCCCTTCTCCATTAAAAGCAGGTTGTCGCTGATCACCTGCAGCTTTTCTTCCAGTTCCTCAAAGAATATGCTGATTTCTTCGTCGGTAAACATAAGCCCACCTTCCTGGAACTAAATATAAGCACAAGCGGCTAAATCCCGGCAGCGGCGGCTGCTTCTTCTAAAGCCTCTTTTTCTCGTTCGTAAAGAATCCGGTGCGCGTCCAGAAGAATAATGAGCTGTTCGTCAATCAACACGATGCCCTGTAAATAAGCAGTTGCCCGGCTGGTGACGATTTCCGGCGGCGGCTTGATCTGGCTGCCGGAAAACCGGAGCACTTCCGAAACGCCGTCCACAACCATTCCCACCGTGGTACCGCCGGCTTCCACGATAATAATCTTGCTGTGTTCGCTAACCCGCCCCGGGCGGGCCAGGCCAAAACGCTTCGCCAGGTCGATCACCAGAATAACCTGGCCGCGCAATTTAATTACCCCTTCGATAAAATCAGGGGTGCCGGGAACCTGCGTAACGGCTTCCGGGCGGATAATTTCCAGGACATTATTTATATCCATCCCGTACGTTTGCCCCGCCAGTTCAAATACGACCACCTGCATGGTCTGGTCGGCGGCTTTCCTCATAACCAACCCACTTCCCTTAACTTTTTCCCTAATATTACTCTTCCTCCCGCCCGGAAGCCTGCTGCATCTCCCTGACCTCCGGCTTCAAGAAAGCGGTGAGGCGTTCCCTGATTAAAATGGGGTTGTAGCCTGCCTGCAGGGAAACTACACCTTCCAGCATGAGCTGACGGAGGAGCAGCTCCTTTTTGCTGAGGTTCTGCAGCTTGGTTGCAATGGGCAGCCAGAACACGTTGGCGCTGGAAACGCCGTAAAGAGTGGCGATGAAAGCCAGGGCAATGGCCGGTCCCAGGTTTTCCGGCTTATCGATGGACCCCAACACGTGCACCAGGCCCATGACCGTACCGATAATGCCCATGGTGGGGGCGTATCCGCCCGCCGCCTCAAAAACACCCGCCCCCGTCTGGTGCCGGTCCTGGATGGAAAATATCTCCACCTCCAAAATGTTCCGCACCAGATCCGGGTCGGTGCCGTCCACAACTAACTGGATTCCTTTCCGTAAAAACGGATCATCTATTTCCTCCAGGCGGTTTTCCAAATACAGGAGCCCTTCGCGCCTGGCTTCTTCAGCCAGTTTAACAATCAACTCAATGGTGTCGGCCGGATCGGGGGGGTTGCGCAAAAAGGCTACCGTTAAAAGCCTCGGGACAACCTTTAGATCGTTTAGAGAAAAGCTTAAGATCGTTGCGCCGATGGTGCCGCCGAAAACGATCATGGCCGCGGTAACCTGGAACAACGCGCCAAGATGGCCGCCCTCCAGGACAAAGCCGCCTACCAGGGCAACAACCGCCAGAATCAGCCCGATAAAAGCAGTGGGGTCCATTCACCTTTTCCTTTCTTTCCCTGAATTACCCGGCTGCCCCGGCACCTGGCGTTTCTCCGGCTGGCGCCCCGCCGGCAGGCATTCCGACCGCTTCCGAACCTTTATACCGGCTGCGCAAGATAACTATGTCCACCCGCCGGTTTTGCTGCCGGTTGGCCTCCGAATCGTTGGGCACCCGCGGCCGGTACTCGCCGTAGGCCACCGCCGAAAGGCGCTGGGGCGGGAAACTGCTGCCCTTGATTAATTCCTGCACAGTGGCCAGGGCGCGGGCGCTGGAGAGTTCCCAGTTGGATTTGTACAAGGCGTTGCGAATAGGGATATCGCAGGTATGGCCCTCGATCCGGATATAATTGGGAGTCTTCATCAGGATCGGAGCCACTTTCGCAATGATCTCTCTGGCCTGCGGCGTCAGCTCCGCCGAACCGATCTTAAAAAGCACGTCCTCCTGAAAACTGAGCACAATTCCCCGCTCTTCGCTGATTACCGAAATCTTTGCCGCCAGCCCTGTTTTCTCAATAAAACTGACCAACTGCCGGCGAATATTTTCCATCTCCGCTTTATCGACGAGATCTTCCATGGTCTCGTGCTCAACGCCGCTGATGCCCGGCGTTAAAGTGGGGCCGAGTTCCTGGAAAACCATCGTGCCCCCACCCATGACCCTACTTAGTGATTCGGCCAGGTGTTGAAACTTCTTGATATCAACCTGGCTGATCGTGTACATGACAATAAAAAAAATTAACAATAACGTAATCATATCGGCGTAGGTGATCAGCCAGCGCTCCATACTGCCGTGCCTTATTTTTGTAGTCGGCCTCTTCAATGAGTGACGCCCCTTTCTTGAGTTCATCTTTTAGACTCTCAATTAAGTATTCGATCGTTGTAATCCCCTTTTTTACCAAATTTCGACCAAAAAAATAAATATCCTCCGTCAAAATTTACGGAAGCGCAAAATTGAAAAGACCAGCGCCAGGACAAGGATACCGCCGGCGACGAAAAGCAACTCGGCCAGGCTAACCCCGCGAAAGACCATGTACTCCCGGCCGGCGAGCAGGGCTGAGCCAATCATTAATGAACCCAGCAAAATGCTCAGAACCAGCCGGTTGACCAGGATGTTTATCCTGCTCATAACCCGGTCCGTTTCGGGATTCCGGGCAGTTACCTTCAACTGCCCGCTCGCGGCCAGCTCCAGGACCTGCTCCAGGCGGCGCGGCAGGTGGGTAAACAGGTGGTGGTAATCGGCAAGATTTTCGAAAACCAACCGGCGAATGCCCTGGAGGCTGAAGCGGCGGGCCAGCAGGCGGCGGCTAAGAGGCCGGGCGATTTCGGCAATGCTCAGCTCCGGATCGAGCTGCCTGCTCACCCCCTCGGCAGTCACCAGCGCCTTGGCCAGCATGGTAATCTGGGTGGGGATACGGATGCGGTGCTTATAGGCGATGTGGATCACGTCGTTTACCGAGTCGGCCAACCTTAGTTCTTTAAAGGGAACGTCGTAGTACTTATCCCTCATTCTTTCAACGTCCCGATAAAACGCGTGGCGATCTATGTCGGGCGGCAGCACGCCCATCCCGGCGATTGCCCGCGCCACCTGGGGCGTGCTTCTGTTGACCAGCCCCAAAACCAGATCGCCAATCTTTTCCTTTAAATTTTCATCCAGCCGCCCCACAATGCCGAAATCCATAAACATCAGCCTGTCGCCGGGAAGGGCGAACAGGTTGCCGGGGTGGGGGTCGGCGTGAAAAAATCCGTCAATTAAAATTTGCCGGAGCAGCGCACCGGTGAGGAGGCGCGCAATTTTGCGGCCGTTTACCCCCTGCCGGACTATTTCCGCGGGATCGGTCAACTTAACGCCCTCCACGTATTCCATGGTCAGCACCCTGGGCGTGGTATATTCCCAGTAGACGGCGGGGATGTATATGTTCGGGTCGTCGCGGAAATTTTTGCGGAACGTGTCGGCGTGCCGGCCTTCCCTGGTAAAGTCCAGCTCTTCCGTGACGATTTGCTCAAATTCCTCCGCCATCTCGCGAAAACTGTACATCTCCCGGAAAGGAGCGTGCCGGTCCGCCAGGCGGGCGAGGTCGTAAAGGATTTCGAGATCGGTGGCGAGAACTTTTTCAATCTCCGGCCGCCTTACTTTCACCGCCACCCTTTCCTTTGTTTTCAAAACGGCCCGGTGAACCTGCCCGATGGAGGCGGCGGCCAGCGGCGCGCGCTCGAAGCCGTCGAATATTTCCTCCAGGTAGTGGCCGAGCTCCATCTGGACGGTTTCCGCAACCTTTTCAAACGCAAAAGGAGGAACTTTATCCTGCAGCTTTTCCAGTTCCCGGATATATTCCGCCGCCAGAAGGTCCGCCCGCGCCGACAGCAGCTGGCCCAGCTTAACAAAAGTAGGCCCCAGATCTTCCAGCGCCATGCGCAAACGCCGCGCCTTTTTAGCCCGGGGGAGGTTTTTTGCTTCCGGCCGGGCGGCTAATTCTCTTTTTTTGCGGCCCACAAATTGGGTGAGCTCAAGCTCGTGCAATAAGTACCCGAAACCGTGCCGGATAAGCACGTTGGCAATTTCACGGTAGCGCTGGAAATGTTTGTAGCGTTTACGCAGACCCAGTTCCATAAGTTCAGATGCCTCCTTCTGCGCGGCAAAGAAAAAGAATACATTGCAAAGGGCCGTTTTTGAAGGCATGTGATAAAATTTACCTGGATAATTTATTTATGGATAGCATGCGCAATTTCCTTTTATCAATAATCCACGAACCCCCAATCCGTTTTTAAAATTTTAATTATGAAGGAGACAAGTACAAGTGGACATTGAAATCCTTGCCACACCAAAGGACATTACGGAAAAAAGGCTTAAAAAAAAGGCGGCGGTCGTCTTCGACGTGCTCAGGGCAACAAGCACAATTGTAACCGCGCTGGCCAACGGCTGCCGGGCGGTCGTCCCGGCAAAAGAAATTTCGGAAGCCAAAAGAATAGAGGGTGAGTTAAAAAGTAAAGATGTTTTGTTGGGCGGGGAACGGGACGGGGAACGGGCGCCCGGTTTTCCGCATGGAAACTCGCCCCTGGAGTATCCGCAAGCGGTTGTCGCCGGAAAAGTCCTCGTGCTGACCACGACCAACGGCACCCGGGCCATCCGCCTGGCCGCCAAAGGGGCGTCCGTTTTATTGATCGGCAGCCTGCTCAACGCCCGCGCCGTGGCCAGGAGGCTGCGGGAACTCCAAAATGACGTTGCGCTGGTCTGCGCGGGGACGAACGGAAATTTTTCTTTAGAAGATGCGCTGGCGGCCGGAGTGGTGGTCAAAGAAATATTGTCGCTTGCCAGCGGCCAAAATAAGATAGGCTGCCGGGAAGGAGATCCCGAAAACCTCCGTCGTTCCAGGCCGGCCACAGAAGCCGGACCAGGAAACCCTCCGGTGATCCTCTCCGATCTGGCCACCGCCGTTTACCGCCTGGCTTTGTGGTACGGCGATAATTTGTTGCCGGCTTTTTATGATTCCCGGCACGGCCAAAGGCTTCTCCGGCTGGGGCTGGCCGGCGACCTGGAACACTGCTCCCGGCTCAACCTCTTTGATCTGGTGCCGGTTTACCGGCAGGGAATAATCACCGTGCCCTGACTTTCCTTGCTTTAAGCCGCGAGCACATCCCTCGTTCATTCATTACATCCTGAGGATCGCTGTCATCCCTAATTTTACACTTGCCAAACGCCCGGACAGATGTTAAAATACTAAAGGAAAGGCGGGATATCCCGCATAGCGGGCGCGTAGCTCAGTGGGAGAGCGCTTGACTCACATTCAAGAGGTCGCAGGTTCAATCCCTGCCGCGCCCACCAGGAAAATCAAGGGTTTGGGGAACTAGCAAGCTGTTTTTATGTAAACTTGCCCACAAACCTTTTTTTGTTTAATGTGTCCCACGAATGACGGAAGCGGCTATCCGCGTGGAATCAGCGGGCAGGAACTGAATCTCTTTTCGCAGTGCGTGGCCGTCGCCGACGTTTATGACGCCCTGACCACCAACCGGTCATATCGCAATAAGTTGTTGCTGCACGACGCGCTGGAAATATTAATGGCCCAAAGCGCGGTTGAACTGTTGAATCCGCTCGTTGTGAAAAGTTTTATCAACAGCATTAAAATATACCCGCCCGGATGCCTGGTCAGGCTCGGCGACGGCCGAACGGCATCGGTGATAAGCTCCCCCGAAGGCCTGCCGGCCCGCCCAAACATCCAGGTAATAAACAAGGATAACTCACTGGGATCGGTTGTTAAGCTGGTGGAACATCCCACCTTATTGATCACAGAAATAATCAAAACGATTTTTTTAACTTCCAGTCCACCCAGCGGGGTTCGTCGCCGGGCGTATATACAAAAAGCAAACTTTACGCGGGGTTTTCCCGGCTAACCAATTTTAAACTGCCGGGAAAGGCTGTTCAAACGGTCCACGACCCGTGCCAGCCGGCGGGCGGCGCTGTTTATTTCCGCCAGGCCGGCTGCCTCCGGCTCGCCATCCCCGCCGCCGGCGGACAAGAGATAACTTTCCGTGCGGGAGAGGATGAGCTGGCTGCTTTTGGCCATTTCCGCCGTGCTGGCGTAAACCGTCCGGAAGAGATTGGTCAGGTGAGCGGTCATGGTGTTGAAAGCCCGGGCCAGGCTGCCCAGTTCGTCTTCTTTGCGCACCGGCACCTTGTGGGCAAAATTTCCGGTAGAAATTTGCCGGGTGGCTTCCATCAAATCGTTAATGGGCTGCCTCAAAATGCGCGCGCTGATTACGCGGGCCAGCATGAATCCGGCGTAAACCGCGGCCAGCAGGGTCAGGCCCAGGTAGAAAAGAAGCTCCTTCCCGTACTGTTTTGTGCGCTGCCGGTCCATGCCGATGTAGAAATAGCCGAGCACCGCGCCCCCGGCCGACTTGATAGGCGCGCTGAGCACCGGGTCGGAGGAAGGTCCCTCCTGGTAAATTACCCTTGAAAAATCCCCTTCCGGGACAAACTTCCCGACCATCAGGGGGTCGGTGTGCGCCACAACCCTCCCCCCGGGGGTGACGACGGCCGCTTCCCTTATATCCCTATTCTCCCGCAACTCGGCAAATAGTTCGTTTAACAGCTGGTAATCCCCGGCCTGCAACCGCTCCTGGGCCAGGGTGGCAACGGCTGAAGCGATGGTTTCCCCCTTCTCCTTAAACTGGAGCTCCATTATTTTGTCCACCTTGGCGCGGGTGGAGAAACCCACCGCCGCAATCAAAAAGAAAATCAAGAGGCCGAAACTGACGCTGATTTTCGTGGCAATAGACATTTTCCGGCCAAAAGCGCCCTCTTTGCCCAAGACAACTTACCTCCCCTCGTCGTTAAGAAGAGTCAGCATATCCCCCGGCAGCGTCCCGGTGCGCCCGAGGGTTCCCGCCGGCAGCTCCACCACCTGGAAGGCTTCCGGCACCGGCCGGGGAAACCGGTACGGTCGCAAATTGTCCAGGATCTTCAGCACCTTTCCCCTTTCGTCCAGGAAGGCCACGTCGATGTTAAAGCGCATGAAACAGGTATGTACGGCCCGGCACCTTTTTATGACCAGGGCCTCCTCCGCCGGCAAAAAAGGTTTCCCGATGAGCCCCGCAAGCCGCGTCCAAAAGCTGGTCGCCATCCGCACGCGGCGGGCGAGCACCGCCTTTTTGCTGAAATTAAAAAGAAGCACCGCTCCCCCTCACCTCGGAAAAACTTTGCTGATCTGCAGCACGGCCGGCCCCAGCAAAACGAGGAAAACGGCCGGAAAGATGAAGAAGACCAGCGGGAAGAGCATCTTTACGGGGGCCTTCATCGCCTTTTCTTCGGCCCGCTGTCGCCTTTTCCGGCGGATGGCTTCCGCCTGCGCCCGCAGGACATTGCCGATGCTGATCCCCAGGCGGTCGGCAACGATGATTGCCCCGGCCAGGGAAGAAAATTCCTCCACCCCCAGCTTTTCGGCCAGATCCTTGAGCGCCTCCCGCCTCGGCTTCCCCATGTTGATCTCCTGCAGCAGGTGGAAAAACTCCTTCGCCAAAACGCCCTCCTTTTTTTCGGCCACCTTCAAAAGCGCCCCGTCAAACCCCAGCCCCGCCTCCACACAGACGGTGAGCAGGTCCAGCACGTCCGGAAGCTCCCTTCTGATTGCTTCCGCCCGCTCGCGGATTCTTAAGTTGAGGTAAAACTCCGGGAGGTGCCAGCCGGAAAACAGTCCCATCAGGAAAAAAAGGCATGTCTGCAGGGGGGCGAGATGGGCGGCCTTCGCTAAAAAAAAGAAAAAGCAGGCAATTACCCCCGCCCAAAGGTATTTAAAGAGAGCATACTCGCCGGCGCCGAGCCCCCCCGGCCTCCCCGCCCTGATTAACTTTTCCTCCAGAGCGGCAGTTTTTTCGGCAGGGATGAATATCCCGGCCGCCCTTTTCAACCTTTCCCAAACCGGGCGGGCAACCCTTTGCCAAAAGGGGGCCTTTAATTCCTGTTCCCGCAAAGACAACGCGGGGGCGCCGCTCCCCAGCACTTCCACCATCCGGCGGGCAATGGTCAGGCGATCCGCAAAAAAAGAAACCAGGAGCGTGTAAACCAAAAACGTCACGCTTAAGGAAAGCGCCACCAGCAGGACGACGAGCAAGAAAAACACCTTCCTTTTCGGAGTCTAAACTCTGATGTGCGTGATTCTCCTGATCAAAAACCACCCGAGAAGCTGGGCCAGGGCAGCGCAGGCCAGCATTAACCGGCCAACCGGGGTAGTAAAGAGGATGCCGGTATAGCCGGGGTTGATCGCCGTCATGACAACAAGCAAAAATACGGGCAGAAGACCGACGATTATCCCCGAAATGCGGCCCTGGGCGGTAAGGGTGCGGATTTCTCCCTGGATGCGCACCCTTTCCTGGATGGTCCGGGAGATTTTCTCCAGCACCTCGGCCAGGTTCCCCCCCACCTGCCGCTGGATGAGAACGGCGGTAACCACCAGGGAAAGGTCGTCGCTTTTCACCCGCCGGGCCAGGCCGGTCAACGCCTCTTCAACGGGGGTGCCCAGGCTCAACTCCCGAAAAGTCCGCCCGAATTCCCGGGAAACGGGCGGGGGCATTTCCCGCTGGACCACCTCGATGGCCTGCAGAAAGCTGAAACCCGCGCGCAAAGAGTTGGCCATGACGAGAAGGGTGTCGGCAAGCTGGCCGTTAAAGCGGATGACGCGCCTCTTCGCCGCCAGCCTGACCACGATCCAGGGGATTGCCCCGGCAATCAACCCGGCCGGCAAAACCGGGGCCGGGCGGCCGGCCAGCACGCCCGCGAAGACGGCCCCCCCGGCGGCGCAGAAGAAGGTCAGGGCAATGAACTCTTCTCCCCTCAGAGGGAGATCTGCTTCGGTCAGCCACCTGTCGGCAGCCAGGCGGAAGACCCGGGGAGAGAACCGGCCTGCCTGCTTCAGCAACGATTTGCCCAGGCCCGTCTTGTGCTCTTCCCGGCCGGCTTCTTCCGTCGTTCCCCGGCCGGCCAGCTGTTCAAGCCTTTCCGCAAGAAACATTTTCCGGGCGGAAAAGAACCGGTGCAGCCCGATCAAGAACGTTACCCAGGTTAAAAAAGCAAAAACAACTATCCCCTGCAAACCCAAGGAAAGCCACCTCTTTTAGTGCAGCCAGAAAACGTCCGGAGGCAGTTCCAGGCCGCAGACCTCCAGGCGGTCCATGAATTTCGGCCTGATCCCGGTGGCCCGGAACCGGCCCAGGACCTTCCCGCTCTTGTCAACCCCCGTCTGCTCGAAAAGGAAGATGTCCTGAAGGACGATTACATCCCCTTCCATTCCCTGCACTTCGGTGATGTGCGTAACCTTTCTGCTTCCGTCCTTTAAGCGCGCCATGTGGACGATTACGTCCACGGCGGAGGAAATCTGTTCCCTGACGGCGCGCACGGGCAAATCCATCCCGGCCATTAATACCATCGTCTCCAGGCGCGAGAGAACGTCCCGGGGAGAATTGGCGTGTCCGGTGGTCAGGGAGCCGTCGTGCCCCGTATTCATGGCCTGCAGCATGTCCAGCGCCTCCTTGCCCCGCACCTCACCGACAATGATGCGGTCCGGGCGCATCCGCAGGGCGTTGCGGACAAGGTCCCGGATGGTTATCTCCCCGCGCCCTTCGATGTTCGGCGGCCGGCTTTCCAGGGTAACCACGTGCTCCTGGCGCAGCTGCAACTCGGCCGCGTCTTCAATGGTGATGATCCGTTCGTCGGCGGGGATAAAGGAGGAGAGGATGTTCAGCATGCTGGTCTTGCCGCTCGCCGTGCCCCCGGAAACGATCATGTTCAAGCGGGCGCGCACGCACGCCTCCAGGAAGAAGATCATCTCCCGGGTGAGGGTGCCCAGCGCAAGCAGATCGTCCACCGTCAGCGGGTCCTGGAAAAATTTCCGGATGGTAACGGTGGGACCGTTTAAAGCGAGGGGAGGGATAATGGCATTCACCCGGGAGCCGTCCGGCAGCCGCGCGTCTACCATCGGGGCGCTCTCGTCTATTCTCCTCCCCAAAGGGGCGACGATCTTTTCAATGACGTGCATCACGTGCTGGTCGTCCCGGAAAGTGACGCCGGTCAGCTCCAGCCTGCCCCCCCGCTCAACGTATACCTGGTGCGGTCCGTTGACCATGATTTCTGTGACCTCCGGATCCTTGAGCAAAGGGGTGATGGGGCCGAAACCGAGCGCCTCGTCGATGATTTCGCCTGCGATGCGCTGGCGCTCAGCCCGGGAAATGTGCTGCCCGGATTCGTCGATCAGCCTGCCCACCAGGTCGCCGATCCGCGCGGCCACCTGGTCGCGGCGCTCCCTTTTTTCCATCGGCAGTTCGGCCAGTTCGGCGATCACTTTTTTATGAAGCTCCACTTTCAAAGCCTCAAAGGGGTCTTTTTTGGGCAAGGGAGGAGCCTGTTTTGGGGAAGGCAACCCTTCGTTTTTTCCCCGCCCGGCTTCCTGCGGCGGGGCAGCCTTCTTCTGTTCAAGTCGGAGAAAAAGCGACATCCTTCTTCACCCCCTATCCTATCTTACGGAAACGGGCCCGGCCGAGGCCCGAAAAAGCTTCCCCACCAGGGATCTGTTTTCCCGCGCCGGCGCAGGGGCCTGCTGCGGGGCTTCCCGGGGCGCTCCTTCTCCTGCACGGGCCAGGAGGGCGGCGAGATCAAACAGGCTCTTGCTCACTGCGCTGCCTGCTTCCGCAAGAACAAAGGGCATTCCCTTATTGACCGAGGAAAGAACAATTTTTTCTTCTGCCGGAACGACGTGCCACAGGGAACAATTCAGGCTTTTTTCCAGTTCCTTTGGCTTTAGCAGGTCCGGCCTGTTTTTATTTAAGACCATCCTCGCTTTCGGGCTCAAGCCCAGGCGCTCCAGGACGTCCGCGGCCAGGCGCGCGTGTTTCATGGCCAGGAGGTTCTGGGTGACCGGGATCAGGATGTCGTCGGAAATTTCCAGACCGGCAACGGTTACTTCGTTTAAAAAAGCCGGCGTGTCGACCAGAATGTAGTCGTAGTTCTTTTTCAAAGCCTGCAAAATCTCCCCCACCCGTTCCGCCGCCACGGCCTCCGCGTGATCGGGGCTGGCCGGCGAAAGCAAAACTTTTACGCCCGAGAAGTGGGGGGCCAGGTAGCTTTCCAGGAGGGAGGGGTCGCCGTAGTCGGACTCCTGAACCAGTTCCGCAATTGTTCCCCTGGTGTTTAAGTTGAGAAGCACCGCCGCGTCCCCGCCCGCCAGGTCAAGGTCCGCCAGAACCACTTTTCGGCCCGTCTTCTGCACCAGCGCCACGGCCAGGTTGCAGGCCAGGGTTGTCCGCCCCACCCCGCCCTTGGTGCTGAAGAAGGTAATTATCCTGCCGGGCGGGCGCGGAAGCTGCAGGGTAGAGGCGGCGGGCCGGCCGGAAAAACTGATTTTTTTGTGAAAGCTGCTTGCCCTTCTGATTGTCTCGGCCAGTTCACTGCTGTTAAAAGGCTTGACAAGGTAGTCCCGGGCTCCCGCCGCCATGGCCTTGCGCAGGTACTCCTGCTCTCCCTGGATGGAAATAATGACCACGGCGACCTCGGGAAACTGCAAGGAAATCGTTTCCGCGGCCTGGATGCCGTCCATCCCGGGCATGTTGATGTCCATCAGGATGACGTCCGGTTTTAAGGCCTCGGTCAGCCGGACGGCTTCCTCGCCGTCCGCCGCCTCCCCGATGACATTGATGTCTTCTTCAAAATAGAGAAGCCTTTTAATGTCCTCCCGGGTGCCGGCGATGTCGTCGGCAATGATCACCTTTATTGGATCCATTCTGCTCACCTCCCATAGACGGAGTAATCAGGTAATCCGGCGGAGCATGGCATTCTCCGCGCAATCACTGAATATTTACTGGACGCTGTTACCGGACCAGGTGCTCGAGCCTGGTGGAGGGGAGCGCCACCTCGGCCGCATCCCCGGGCGCCCTTAAAAGAAGGCGTACGGAGCCCCTCTCGGCGGCCAGGATAAGGGTTTGTGCCTGCTGCGGGGTAACCTCCAGAGTAACCGTCTGGGTCTGGACGGACTTGTTGTTGTTTTTCGCCGGGTTCAAATCGGCCGACTGGTTGACGGCCAGGACGGTTACGTTCTGGATGAGCAGGGAGGCAACGGTGGCCTTGGCGTTTCCGGAAGGCACGTCCACCGTACCCACCACATCCACCCTGTCCCCCGGCCGGAGCAGGCCGGCCACACCGGAAACGTCGTTCACGGCGATGGTGGTAGCCCTTTTCCCGCTGTTCACAAGGAAGGCAAACCCCTGGGAAGGGTCTTTGCTCCCGGCAATTTTCGTCTTTAAAACCTGCTCGCCGGGATAGACGACCGTGTTGGCAAGCTGCCCCAAAACTTCTTCCCGGCGGGCAATTGCCTGTTCGTGGATGTACTGCGCCGGCACTTCCTTTACCTCGATCATCTTTTCCGTAATCCGGGTTTGCGGGGAAATTTTTTCCCGGGCCACGACGACTGGCTTAAAATCGCCGGCACTCCGGTAAGCGGCCTGCAGCCCCCGCATGTAGGCATAAACCCCGTACGCCGCGACAAGGCCCGACAATACGGCCAAAATCAAAAAAAGATTTGCTTTTCCGCGCAAAACTGCGGCGACCCCCTTTCCCTTTAATGATACTGATTGCACGTGGAGATGATGCCGCGTCGGAACTTCCAGACGGTACGAAGCGAGCCGAGGTACCCTCTTGCGCGAAGCACCGGAGCAAGCGGGAACGGGGCCAAACCCCGAAGGTTAACTGAATACTGCCACTGCGGCACCTTTTTAAAACCAGTCAGTTGATCAGCCTGACGGCGTAAAGGCCGTACGCCGCAGGCTGGGAAAAATCGGCCTGCCCGGCAACCGTGGTGCAGATGAAATACCCGTGAATTTCGTCTTTTTCCGAATCCACCCGGTCGGCCAAAAAGGCCGCAAAGCCTGCCACCCTTACCTCACTCCGCCCGTGCAGCGGACCGTCGGGTTCGTAAACGGGGATGAGCAGGATTTTCGGGCAGCCGGGTTCAAAGTTGTCTATTGTGCAGTTCCTGGTGCACCGGGCCAGCCGCTGGTCTATCCCCCCGGTGGGGCCGGTCATGTTTCCCGGTTCGGTCTTCACCATATCGCCTACTGCTATCTCCCCGCCGTAGCCGTAAATCAGATTATGGCGGTAGACGCAGGCCCCCGTGCCACCAAGGGCAAGGGCGCCGAAATTCCCGGGGAAAGCCGGGTCCCCGTACTTTAAGGTATACCTTTCGCCAAAGTGGAAGTCCTGTTTCGGTACCAGCAGGGGAGCAACCCCCCGGCATGCGGTGATCCCCGCCACGGCGGCAGAGGCGCCGGCCTGCACCGTCCCCGACTCAAACCCGAACAGCCGGGCCAGGACAAAGTCCACCTTCTTTTCGGCGCTCACCCGGACCATCTTGCGCCCGTCCGAGCCGGTTTCCACAAAAACTTCCAGAGTGTCGGGATCGGCCCCGTTTTTGACCGCGTACTCCCCGGCCACGTGCTGTGCCGCCGCCTCCTCCCCGCTCCCCGCGGGGGAAAACTCTACTGCGCCGGCCAGCGCTGCGGCGTCCACGGCGTTGAGCAGTTGTTGCCTGGCCAAGATGTAAAGGCCGAAATCCGTTACCAGCGCGCCGAATCCCAGAAGGCTTAACATGGCCAGAGAAACCAGGACCAGCACCCCTCCCCTTTCATCCCGGGCGAGTTTTCCGAAAGCTTTTCTAAACATGGGCGCTTCACTCCACTCTCATTGTGGTGGCTGCCCTTAAAGGAAAAGGATCGGGGAGCAGAGCGCTGATGAACGGGACGACCAGATCCAGGTCGTAAGTGACGGTAACGGTCAGCATATCTCCCCGCGTATAACTTTCGGGGTCGAGGGAAAAAGCAAGGCCGTCCTCATCCAGCGTTGCGGCCGCGCTGAAAACTTTCTCGCGGACTTCCTCGTAAGGCTCTCCGACCACGGCCGAGCGCGCCCCTTCGCGGCTGGCGCCGGTAATTACGAGATAGGCGTGAAAAATGCGCCCGAACTCGATAATTCCCCCCAAAACAAGCAGCAGCACCGGAAGCAGGAGGGCCAGTTCCACGAGGGCCTGGCCTTTTTCCTGCCGGACTGTTTCTCCCCTCATTTTTCATCACCCCAGCTTGCTTCCCAACAGGTAGGCCGCCAGGACGCCCGCCGAGATAGCCACGCCAAAAGGAAGGATCTCTCCCGGAGCGGCTTTCTCCAGGGTTGGAAAGGCATATGGTGCGGGCACCCGGGCAAGGCGAAAAACAACGGCGTAACCCAGCGCCCGCAGGAAGGAAAGCAGCCTCCCCCGCCTGATCAGCAAAAGGCAGGCCAACATTCCGCCCGCCAGCGCCGCCCCCAGAAAAACCGCCAGCGCAAACTGCGGCCCTTTGAGAAGCCCGATGACGGCCAGGAGCTTCACGTCCCCCGCCCCCATCTGGCGCAAAAGAAAAGGGATCAGGAGGAGGAACAGGCCGGTTGCCAGGCCGGCCAGCCCCTCCAGAAGTCCTTTTGGACCGTGAAAATACATGTGGAAGAAAATTCCGGCCAGAGCAAAGGGCAGCAGCACCACGTTGTAAATTTTTTTGGCGCGCAGGTCCGTGTAGGCGCAGATGGCCGTAAGAACAACAACGAGAAGGTCGAAAGAGGTCATGACAATTAAATTGCGTGTTTAATAAATCCCTTTTCTCTACCGTTTAAGGAGTACCGCCACCAGCGCCACCATCGCTCGCGGCAGTTTCGAGTGTGCCGGTAATCTTCTCAAATATTGTGTCCAACCCCCCCGACAATCCGCCTAAAGCAGCCAACAACGCAATCGCCACCAGCGCCAGAATCAGCCCGTACTCGGCCATTCCCTGGCCGCTTTCCTCCCGCAGCAAACGAGCCCACAGGTTCCTCATGAAAAGACACCACCTTTCCTTTTTTCTTGTTATCTTACAGCGGATAACATTTTTTTGCATCGAACCGGAGTCCTGTTTTCAATAGTCCCAGGGACCAGAATTTTTTAAGGACTATAGTCCCGGCCGGCAAAAACAAAAAGGCGGGCAAAAAGCCCGCCGGCCAAAAAGAAAAGCCGCTTTTTTAAACCTCTCCCGCCCAAACCTGGACCAGCCTGTTTTTAATCGCGTACAGCACCGCCTTGGGGAAAACAGCCGGCGCTCGACAACTGCCGCCGCATTTCGGGAATTCTATTCCCGAAGCGGCACGGATATATATACCGCGGTCCCCCTGCCCGGAGCCGTGTTTATCTGGACAAACCCGCCGAGGAGCTGGGCCCTTTCCCGGATGTTAATCAGCCCGTAACCCCCCAGCGGGGTATGGTTGTTCACCTCCGCAAGATCAAACCCCTTCCCGTCGTCCTTAACTAGCAGGTTTACCCTCTGTTGCAGGAATTCCATTTTTACGAGCACGCTGCGGGCGGCGGCGTGTTTGCGCACGTTGTTTAAGCATTCCTGGGCAATGCGGAAAAGGGTGACTTCGGTGGAAACGGGAAGGCGCCTGTCCTGACCGAAAAAAACAAATTCCGTGGCGACGCCGTACTGCTCCTTAAAATCAGCCAGGTAACGTTTCAAGGCGGCCACCAGCCCCAGGTCATCCAGCACCATCGGCCGCAGGTCAAAAATTATCTTGCGCACGTCTTGCAAACTCTGCCGGACGAGCTCCCGCAAGGACGTCAGCTCTTCCTTCAGCTTCAAAGGGTCCAGCTCCAGCAGCTTTAAGCAAAATTCCGCCCGCATGACAATGTTGGCCATCATCTGGGCGGGGCCGTCGTGAATCTCCCTGGCAATCCGCTTCCGCTCCTCCTCTTGGGCCCGGATGATGCTTATCCCCAGGTCGTGAAGCTGCTGCAGTTCACCTATTTTCAGCGATACTTCCTGGAGATCGTTGCTCAGGTAATTGATGGCCGTGCTCAGGTGGGCAAGCGTGCTCTCCACCTTGACCATGTTTGCTTCCATATGCCTTAAGTTAATCTCGAGCTGGTCCCGGCGGAAGCGCAACATTTGCTCGAAGTGGCGCAGGTCGCGCAGTTGGAGTTGAAGCTTCTGGGCCGTCTCGTACGCTTCCTTAATATCTTCCTCCCGGTAGCGCTGGAAATCCCGGCTTACTTCCATAAGGTGAAGGCGGGCCTTCTTTTCCTTCGCTTCCAGTTCATCAACCTGGGTGATGGTTTTCTTTATCTCCTCAACAACCTGGGTCAATTCCTGCTGAAGACGGTGGCACTCGTGCCGGGCGGCTTCAGCTATGTCGAAGATCTGGCTTTTCGCCTTTTCCATGGCGGCCAGAGTATCTTTAATGACCCTGTCCAACGCGGAAATGTCCAGCAATTTTCCCACCCCGCCAGCCGGCACGCTTTACTTTCTAAATATTCTTTGCTATCGCGACAATCTCCTCCCCTTCCTAAATAAATAAATCGGCGGCCTGGTGCCGCCGATTAAGACGCAAAAAAGCCGCGGGGGCCGACCGGCCCCCTGGCGTAATTTTCAATGATGCCCTCTCATGCAAATGTTCTTACCTGTTTTTATAGACCGGTTTGCGTTTTTCGTTAAAGGCCCGCAGACCCTCGTCCCGGTCCTCCGTAACCAGGCAGACGTTGTAGCATTCGGCCTCCAGGGCCAGAGCGGTGTTCAGGTCCAGCTCCACGCCCAGGTTAATCGCCCGCTTGGCCTGCCTTAAGGCGATCGGGCCGTTCTTGACGATTTCGGCCATGATTTCCATGGTTTTATTCATCAGTTCCCCCGGGGGAACGACGTAGTTCACCAGGCCCAACCGGTACGCTTCGGCGGCGGAAATACGCCGGCCGGTGAAGATCAGCTCCTTGGCCTTGTTGCGCCCGATGATGCGCGGCAACAACTGCGTGCCGCCCCCGCCTGGGATGATGGCCAGCCCCACTTCCGGCAGGCCGAAGGCGGCGTTTTCGGAAGCAATGATAAAATCGCAGCCCAGGGCAAACTCGCAGCCGCCGCCCAGGGCGTAACCGTTCACCGCCGCCACCAGGGGCTTGGGGAATGTAGCCACGGCGGTAAAGGCCCGGACGAAAAGGGCGCGCTGTTTTTTCATTGCTTCCTTGCTCATGTCTTTTCTCTCTTTCAGGTCCGCCCCCACGCAAAAAGCCCGGTCCCCTTCAGCGGTAAGGACGGCGGCAAAGACTTCGTCATCCAGCTCCAGTTCCTCCAGGGCGGCCAGCAACTCCCTGGCCATTTGGGTGGAGAGGGCGTTCATGGCCTCCGGACGGTTGAAGGAAAGGATCGCCACCTGGCCCTTCTGCAATTTAATGGTTTCGTAGCTCATGCTCTGCACTCCCGAAATCAATTTGGCGTAAATATTTCTTTTATACGGGGTAAACCGGGTGTTTGCGTTCGGAGAAGCGCTGCGTTTTGGACTCGTAGAGGTTGAAGCGGGCGATTAATTCGTTGCGCAGGTCCCGGCCCCGGACGATGTGGTCCACCACCAGTTCTGAAGCCAGCCGGTAAATATCGATGTCTTTAACGTATTCCTCCTGCTTTTGCCGGATAAAGGCCGGCCTTTCCTCCGGCGGCAGGGCGTTGATGTAGTTTTCGTAGACGGCCTTCACCGCCGCCTGCGGCCCCATCACGGCGATCTGGGCGCTGGGCAGGGCCAGGCAACAGTCGGGGTCGTAGGCCGGGCCGCACATGGCGTACAAACCCGCCCCGTAGGCCTTGCGTACCACTACGGATATCTTCGGTACGGTAGCCTCCGAAACAGCCGAAATAAATTTTGCCCCGTGGCGGATGATCCCCTGTTTCTCCACGTCCTCGCCAACCATAAAACCGGGCACGTCCGCCAGGAAAAGCAAGGGAATGTTAAAGGCGTCGCAGAGGTTGACGAACCGTGCGCCTTTATCGGCGGAATCCACGAAGAGGACGCCGCCCATGTACAGGGGCTGGTTGGCCAGAACGCCCACAACCCGTCCGCCGATCCGGCAAAGGCCGGTAATCAATTCCCGGGCAAACAACTCCTTGATTTCGAACCAGCTGTCCCGGTCGATAATCCGGTGAATCACTTCATACATATCAAAGGGTTCGCTTTCCAGGGGAGGGATAATCGCTTCGATTTCTCTGCCTTCAACGGGGGGAAGCGCCTCGGCCGAAGGGGGTTTTTTCAGGTAATTTTGCGGCATGTAAGCGAGGTACCGGCGGCAGGCCGCAATGGCTTCCTCTTCCGTTTTGCACAACATATCGCCGCAGCCGCTTACCGTGCAGTGCATGCGCGCCCCGCCCAGATCTTCCAGGGTTGTTTTTTCGCCGATCACCATCTCGACCATCCGGGGGGACCCCAGATACATGCTGGCGTTCCCTTCCACCATGAAAACCACGTCGCAAAAAGCGGGAATATAGGCTCCGCCGGCGGCCGAAGGGCCGAAAAGGAGGCAAATCTGCGGGACCATCCCCGACAACTTTACTTCGTTGTAAAAAATTGCCCCTGCTCCCCGCCTGCCGGGAAACATTTCCACCTGATCCGTGATCCTTGCCCCGGCGGAATCCACCAGGTAGAGCATGGGCACTTTCAAATCCAGGGCGGTTTCCTGGATGCGCAAGATCTTTTCCACCGTCCGCCAGCCCCAGGAGCCGGCCTTGACCGTGGAATCGTTGGCCATCACGCAGACCGTCCGGCCGTGGATTTTCCCCACCCCGCAAACGACCCCGTCGGCAGGCAAATCCCCCGCCAGGTTGTTGGCCCAAAAGCCGTCTTCGGCAAAGGGCGCGCCGGGATCCAGCAGAAGCCGCAACCTTTCCCGGGCAAACAATTTTCCCCGGGCGGCGTTGGCCTGGTGGTACTTGGGGGCCCCGCCGGCTTTAATGCGCTTCTCTTTCTCGGTCAACTCCTCGTTCAAAGATCTGAGATCAACACCATCCATCCCCTAAAACTCCTCCCTTTCCATAAAATCCCGCACTAAAAATCTTCTTTTGCGCCCGCCCGCGCGGCACCTTTAAACTGTGCTTTGTAACCACCATCCGGACGTTTTAAAAATTATACAACAAAGGTGAAGTTGCCATCAACTAAAAAATTAAAAATCGAATCTTTGTTTAAAAAATATAAACATCTTGATTCGCTTACATAGATCCCGAGACAACTAGGGAAAATATAAGGAAAAAAGCAAAAAGCACATCCTGACGGCAGAAAAAGTGAAAAAAAACGCTTATAAACGACACCCTTGTGAAATAAAGAACTTGTCTAGATCGTTACTTCTAAGGTAAAATTAATCGGTAAATGCTCCAAACTGTAAAAAGATAGGAGATCCGAAAGTGACGCTGGCCAGCCTCCTGAAACCGAAATCGGTAGCAATCGTCGGCGCCTCCAAAACCCCCGGAAAAATAGGCAACGTGCTCGTGAAAAACATAATTGACTCGGGTTACCAGGGAAAAATCTATCCGATTAACCCTAAAGAAACCGAAATAGCAGGAATAACCTGTTACCCCGGTCTGCCGGCCGTCCCGGAAAAGATCGATTTGGCGGTTATGGCCATCCCCGCCGCCCGCACCCCGGAAGCAGCCGAACAATGCGGACAGGCCGGCGTAAAGGGCCTCGTGATCATATCCGCTGGTTTTAAAGAGGTGGGGCGCGAGGGCCTGCACCTGGAAAAAGAGCTTTTGCGCGTCTGCAAAAAGTACGGGATGCGCCTGGTGGGCCCCAACTGCGTAGGGGTCATCGATACCCACACGCCAATCAACGCTTCCTTCTCCGGAACTTATCCGCAGCAGGGAAACATCGCTTTTATCTCCCAAAGCGGAGCCATGCTGGTAGCTATTCTGGACTGGGCACGCAAGAGCCGGCTCGGTTTTTCCAAAGTAATCAGCCTGGGCAACAAGGCCGACTTAAACGAAGCCGATTTTATCGAAGAGGCCGCCGCCGACCCGCATACAAAGGTAATCCTCTGCTACATCGAAGACATCGCCAACGGCGCCCAGTTTTTAGAGGTGACCCGCCTCGCCGGCCGCCAAAAACCGGTGATTATTTATAAAAGCGGAACCAGCGTGGCGGGCGCCCGGGCGGCCTCTTCCCACACCGGCGCCCTGGCGGGCAGCGACCTGGCCTACGAAACGGCCTTCCGGCAGACGGGGGTGATCAGGGCGCGCAGCATGGCGGAATTGTTTGACCTGGCCGCCGCTTTTATCACCCAACCGGTCCCGGCCGGGGACAGGGTGGCCGTCGTTACCAACGCCGGCGGGCCGGGAATTATTACCACCGACAACGTTGAAAAGGCAGATTTAAAAATGGCCCGTTTTCAACAGGCGACAACGCAGGCTCTCCGGGCCAGCCTCCCGGCGGCCTCGGCCATTTACAACCCCGTCGACGTGCTCGGCGACGGCGGCCCCGAACGTTACCAAAATGCCGTCGCGCACGTCCTGGCGGACCCGGGCGTAGACAGCGTACTGGTCCTGATCTGCCCCACCGCCGTCACCGACGACGAAAGCATCGCCCGCGCCATCCTCCGGGCCCGGCAAAACGCTCCGGACAAACCGCTTTTCGGCGTTTTCCTGGGCGGCGAGTACCTGGCGAAAGGAAGACGCCTTTTCGAGGAGGCCGGCATTCCCTGCTTCACCTTTCCCGAGCCGGCCGTCCTGGCCATCAGCGGGATGGTTGGTTTTGCCCGGACGCAAAAGATGCCGCTTGCCGAACCCGCAGCAAAATTTAATAACTTAAGGAAAGAATCCGTCAAACATGTTCTGGCTGAAGTAAAAAAAGACGGCCGGCTGGTCCTCCTGGGCAGTGAGGCGGCCCGGGTGGCAGAGGCATACGGCATCCCGGTCGCCCCCGTTCACCTGGCCGCCAACCCGGAAGAGGCGGCCCAACATGCCCAGGAACTGGGCTTTCCGGTGGTCATGAAGGTTGCCTCCCCCCAGATTATCCACAAGACCGACGTGGGCGGGATCATTACCAATATCAAAACTGCCGGGGAAGCCCAAAAAAGCTTCATTCAAATCAGCGAAAACGTTCACCGCTACTTCCCGGAACTGGTCATCCACGGGGTGGAAGTGCAAAAAATGATGCCCAAGGGCGACGAGGTATTGATCGGCATGACCAGGGATCTTCAGTTCGGCCCCCTGATCGCCTTCGGCCTGGGCGGCATTTACGTCAACTTGCTCAAGGACGTTGCTTTCCGGCTGGCCCACCGGTTGACCAGAAGGGAAATCCAAAATATGATTATGGAAACGAAAGCATACACGCTCCTGCGGGGGTACCGGGGAGAAAAACCGAAGGACATCAATTCCCTGGCGGAGATCATTGCCCGGGTGGCCCGGTTGGGCAGCGATTTCCCGGAGATTGCCGAAATGGACATCAACCCGCTCTTTGCTTATCCGGACGGAGCAGTTGCTCTGGACGTTAAAATCACTATTTCATGAGGTGAAATGAATGAAAAGCCTGTACATATTAGGAACGGCAGGCAGCGGCAAAACGGCTGTCGCGCTCGGCCTGGCCTTGAAATTCCAGGAGCAGGGTTACCGGGTGGCTTATTTCAAACCGGTCGGCCACCCGGCCGGGGTCAAGGGGCAGGAGGACGAAGACGGGCTCCTGATGCAACAGGTCTTGCGCCTTCCCTACCCGATCGAAACCATTGTCCCCTTCACGGTCGGCTCCTCTTATCTTTCCGGGAACCGGCGGGCCGCCGCTTTAGAGCAAATCACCGCCGCCTACCGGCAGGTTTCGCAAGAAGCGGATATCATTATCGTCGGCGGGGCGGAGTTCCCTTACGTAATGGGCTGCCTGGGCGCAGACGCGTTGACGCTGGCCCGCCACTTCCAGGCGGCGGTTCTTTTCGCGGTGCAGATTAAAAACGACTTCGGCCTGGACCAGACAATTTTCTTTAACACCCACTTTTCCCAGGCGGGAGCAAACGTGCTGGGGAACATCTTCAACAACGTCCCCCGGCCCCTGCTGGCGAAAACCGAGGGTGTTTACCGCCCTGTCCTGGCTGAAAAAGGGTACCGTACGCTGGGAATTATCCCCAGTCACCCCGAGATCGCCTGCCCGACCGTGGCCGAATACTACGAGGTTCTGGGCGGGGAAGTGCTTACCGGCGAAGACAGGCTGGACAGAATTGTCGAAGACGTGGTCATCGGGGCGATGACCATGGAAAGCGCCCTGGGGTACCTGCGGCGCGCCCCCAATAAAGCCGTCATCACCGGCGGGGACCGCGCCGATATCGCCCTGGCCGCCCTGGAAACCAGCACATCCGTGTTGATTTTAACCGGCGGCCTCTACCCGGACGTGAAAGTGATTGCCCGCGCCGGAGAAAAAAGTGTGCCGGTGATTTTGGTTCATTACGATACCTTCACCACCATTGAAAAAATAAGCGAAATAGAGCGGCGCATCCATCCCGGCGACCACCGGAGCATCGCCATGGCCAGAGAAAATATCGAAAAATATTGCGACTGGCCGGTGATTTTGGAGGCTCTGGTCAAGCTCCCCTGATTTTCTAGCTCTCTGCAAGCTAAAACTGTATAAAACAAAGAATAACGGCGAAATAAAGAGAAAGAGACAAAAATTGTTTATAATTGAACTGTTTTACTAATTGCTCAGCAAAATTTTTAATTGATATTATTAGGGCAAAGTTTACTTTTTTAGGGGGGTATAAGTTGAGCAGTATTCCGGCCAGCAAATTAAACCCATCGTTTAGAGAAGAGATAATCTCCAGGTTCATCGTGGCTCCCAACCCGTTAGACTTCTCCAATTGCCTGGCCTGCGGAATGTGCAGCGCCGGCTGCCCTTACAACGGCGTTCACGAAACCATGGATCCCCGCAAGTTCATCACGCAGGTTTTATTGGGCAAGCGCGACGAGGTGCTGGATTCGAAATTCTTATGGAACTGCACCATGTGCGAGCGGTGCACCATGCATTGCCCCATGAAGGTGAACATCGCCGGCGTGGTCAGAACCGTCCGGGGCATCCGGGCCGGCGAGGGAAAGTACGCGCCCGGCTTTTTGCAGGACGTGGTGAACGCTCAGCTCAATACAGGCAACCAGATGGAGGTTACCCAGGAAGATTATATCGAAACCCTGGAGTGGATGTCCGAAGAGCTCGTTGAGGAAGTGGGCGACGAGAACGCAAAGATCGTGGTGGACAAAGAAGGGGCGGATTATTTATTCCTCTGGGACCCGCGCGAAATCAAGTATTATCCCCAGGACGTGCAGAGCATCGCCAAGATCTTTTGGGCGGCGGGAGCCAGCTGGACGTGCAGCAGCAAATGGTGGGACGCCACCCACTACGCCCTCTTCAGCGGCGACGACGAAGCTTCCCGGATCATGGTGCAGCGGATCATGGACGAATACATCCGGCTCAAAGCCAAAGCCGTGGTCGTTACCGAGTGCGGGCACGCCATCCGGGCGCAGCGGTGGGGCCGGAAAGTATGGCTGGGGGCGGATTACCCCGTATACAGCATCCTGGAGTTAATGGCCGACTGGATCAAAGAAGGGCGCATCAAGCTGGACCCCACCCGCAACCCGGAGCCGGTTACCCTGCACGACCCCTGCAACCTGGTCCGCAAAGAAGGGGTTGTGGAAGTTCCCCGGTACGTTGTCCAGCAGTCGGTGATGGATTTCCGGGAGATGTGGCCCAACCGGCAGTACAACTACTGCTGCGGCGGCGGAGGCGGCAACCTGGCCTTCGGGGACGAGTACCGGCCCAACCGGATGGCAAAAGGCAAGCTGAAGGCGGATCAAATTGTGCAGACGGGCGCCAAAATAGTCCTTTCGCCGTGCCACAACTGCTTTGACGCGCTGGACGATATCGTCCGGTATTACAAATTAAACGTAAAAGTAAAACACATTCACCACCTGGTCAGCAACGCGCTCGTCCTGCCGGAGAAAAATTAAGCAGTTTACCTTGCCGGCCCGGTCGAAGAATTTAAAAAAAACCACCGGGCCATTATTATTTTAAATCCGGTATTGAAGAAACAGCGAAGATCAACTACAATATTATCGAAACAGAACAACCAAAACCCTGGCAAAATCCCATATTAGTAAGAAGAGGGGGGATATAACATGGGTTTGTTCCTGGTCCTGTTGGGGTGGTTTTCTGTCCTTGTTTTTGTTGTTGCCGCCGCCTATAAGCTTGTCCGCCTGGCTGCCCATCCCCTCCACCTGCGCTGGGAGCTCTACCCGGTAGCCCACGAACCAAATCATTACGGCGGCTCCTACATGGAGGAGGTCGACTACGTCAGCAAACCCCGGCATACCGTCTTGCTCAATGAACTCAAAGAACTGCTCGCGGAAGTATTCTATCTGAAGCGGGTAAAAGAGCACAACCGTTTCGGCATCTGGCCCTTTGCCCTGGCCATGCACTGGGGGATCTACTTCTTTTTCTTCTGGCTGTTTTTGTTGCTTATTGAAGGGGTGTTTGATCTTTATTTCACCAGTTTTTCTCTATTTGCCAATATTTTTGGCGTCGGCTCCTTTTTCCTCGGCGCCCTGGGCGCCCTGGGCCTGATCATTAAGCGGGCGAGCAGCGCGGGGCTAAAACTTTATACGACGCCGGTGGATTATTTCAATCTCCTCTTTCTCCTCTCCATTTTTGGCACGGCCATTCTTTCCTGGGTGAGCGATCCCCGCTTACTTTTTCCCAGGGTGTACGTAGATGGCGTTCTCTTCTGGCAAGCGCCGGATGTACCTTTGCCGGTTCTGCTGAATTTCCTTTTGTTCGAGCTGTTTCTGATTTACATGCCTTTTACCAAACTTTTTCATTACGCCGCCAAGTTTTTCACCTTTCATAAAGTGCTCTGGGATGACGGATTGAATACGAAAGGCTCCCCCATTGATAAAAAAATAACGGCGCAGCTTGCCTACCGGGTAACCTGGGCGGCACCGCATATCGTTCCCGGGAAAACCTGGGCGGAAGAAGTGCAAATTGCTGACGGGAGAGAGGTCCAAAATGAGTAAAAAAATTTTCAAACAGATGAGCCGGTTGGACGACCAGCCTTTAATTTCTTTAACCGTAGACGAGCTGATGACTGTGCCGCACCTGGGCAAGGAAGAACCCATGGTCTCCCCGCCCGAGAAATGGACGAAAAACTACGAGTTCTGTTTCGACGAACATACTCCGCTGGGCTTGCCCAAACCTGAATCCAGGGAAGAAGAAGATGAATTCGTCAGGAAATTCTTAAGCGGCTTGCAAAAACTTCTCGATCCCCGGAACAACTGGACGTTCCTGCAGATTTTGCGGCTTTCCCTGGACTATTGCATGCATTGCCAGACCTGCTCGGACGCCTGCCACGTTTATCTAGGCAGCGGTCAACAGGAGATTTACCGCCCGACTTTCCGCTCGGAGGTCTTAAGAAAGATTTACAAAAAATTTTTTACCCCGGAAGGCAGGCTGCTGGGGGGTTTCGTGGGTGCAGATTTAGAGGTCAACTGGAAAACGCTGGTCAGGCTGCTGGAGTCCGCCTACCGGTGCACCCTCTGCCGCCGGTGCGCCCTGATGTGCCCCGTGGGGCTGGACAACGGGTTGATCGCCCGGGAAATCAGGAAGCTTTTCAGCCAGGAAATGGGGATCGCCCCGCCGGAAATCCACGAAAAGGGCTGCGTTACCCAGTTAAAAGTAGGCTCCTCCACGGGCATGAATCCGCTGGCGTTTAAGGATACGATCGAGTTTATCGAAGACGACATCTTCGAAAGAACGGAGCGGAAAATTAAAATACCTTTGGATAAGAAAGGCGCGGACATTCTTTTAATTCACAACGCGGGGGAATACCTGGCCTGGCCGGAAAACCCCGGCGCTTTCGCCGTGCTCTTTGACGCCGCGGGGATCAACTATACCTTGAGCAGCGAAGCCGTGGGCTACGACGCGGTAAACTACGGGGCCTGGTACGACGACGTGGAGCTGGCCAGGATTGTCTTGAGACATACTCTCATCGCCAGGGAACTGGGGGTGAAAAAAATTGTCATCGGGGAATGCGGCCACGCCACCAAGGCCTACGTGGTGGTGGCGGACAGGGTGTTAACGGGCAAACTGAGCAGCTCCGAAATTCCCCGGGAAAGCTGCCTGCCCCTGCTGTGGGAAATTGTTCGCAGCGGCGCCGTCAAGTTCGACCCCGCCCGCAACAATTTCCCCGTCACCCTGCACGATCCCTGCAACATGGTCAGGTTAATGGGCCTGGTCGAACCGCAAAGAAGGATTTTGCGGGCGCTTTGTCCCCAATTTCGCGAAATGAACCCCCACGGCGTCTACAACTACTGCTGCGGCGGGGGTTCCGGTTTTGCAATCATTCAATCATTCAACTTCCCGCAGTGGCGCAACAAAGTGGGGACGCGGATGAAAATGAAACAGATCTTGAGCGCCTTCGGGGACGTCCTGGATCCCGCCGTTCCCAAGTACGTGGCCGCTCCCTGCTCCAACTGCAAAGGAGCGATCAGAGACGCCCTGGCTCACTACGAACTCTGGGCCAAGTACCAAATCCTCTACGGCGGAATAGTCGAACTGATGGTCAACGCCATGGTCGATTTACCCAGACCGTTTATCGAGTGGGAATTTCATTAGCAGTTGTTCCCGGGGGAACGACAAAACGAAGGGATTTTTCAAAAAACCCCCCTTGCCTTTTTCGATCAACGGGAGTAAAACAAGATAGAGATATGTGAATGTGAGCACTATCCCATATAAGGTTAGAGGGCGATGCATATCCGGGAGGCGGGAGAGAAGCTTTAAGACAAAAAATTAAGAAGAATCGGAAGACGGAAATATATAAAAATAATATTGACATTGAGTTAATTATATAATTTAATAAAAATGTGTAATGGAATTTGGTGCCAGGCCAGGCAAAATAGGGTGCATATCAAAATCCCTGGTAATGACAAATGAAGGGGGTGAACAAAATTTTTGAGGGTATTTTCCAGCCGACGCATTTAATCCTGATCCTGGTGGTGGTCTTAATTATTTTCGGCCCCGGGAAACTGCCCGAGGTGGGCAAGGCCATCGGCAAAACCGTGCGCGAGTTCCGGAAAGCGACCTCGGCCTCTTTTGAGGAGGAAGAAGAAAAAAAGGCCCTTCCCCAGAGTGAAAAGAAAACGGAATAAGCCGCAAGAAGGGCCAAGTCGCCAAACCGCCTGGAAATTTGCAGGACGGGAAAGGAGTGAAAAGATGCGATGAATAAAATAAGCAGGCGCGATTTCTTGAAAAACATCGGCCTGGGAATCGGCGGCCTGACCTTGCTCAAAGGAATTCCTGCCTCCGCCGGAGAAGAAGACGGAAAAATTTCCAGCGCAGACCTCCCCTTAAAAATCCGCAAAATCAAAGAAACCCCCGGCATCTGCGCGTTTTGCGGCTGCGGCTGCGGAATAATCCTGTATTCTGCGAAAGACAAACTGGTTTACGTGGAGGGCGACCCGGATCACCCCATCAACGAAGGCACCCTTTGCCCAAAGGCGAACGCAATTACGGACATTTATAACGTAGTCGATCAAAAGGGACGGCGGGTGCCCAATAAAACCAGGATTTGTAAACCTCTCTACCGGGCTCCCGGCAGCGACAGATGGGAGGAGAAAAGCTGGGACTGGATTTTGGGCGAAATAGCGAAACGGGTGAAAAAGACCCGGGACGAAACCTTTGAAGAAAAGGACGCCAAAGGGGTCACCGTCAACCGGACGCTGGCCTTTGCTTCTTTCGGCAGCGCCTCCCTGGACAACGAGGAAAATTACCTCCTGCACAAGATGTTTCGCGCGTGGGGGCTCATCAACATCGAGCACCACGCCCGCCTCTGACACTCCACCACTGTGGCCGGTCTGGCCAACACTTTCGGCCGGGGCGTGATGACCAATCACTTCATCGACTATAAAAATTCCGACGTAATTCTGATGATCGGCTCCAATTCGGCGGAAAACCACCCGCAGGCAATGCGCTGGATCTTAAAGGCCAAACAAAACAAGGGCGCCAAACTGATCGTCGCCGACCCCCGGTTAACCAAATCCGCCGCCTTCGCCGACATCCACCTGCGCCATCGTCCCGGCACGGATATTGCCCTGCTAAACGGCATGATTAATTACATCCTGCAAAACAATCTTTATTTTCACGATTACGTGGTTAACTACACAAACGCCAGCTACCTCGTTAACCCTGATTTCGGTTTTCACGACGGCGTTTTTTCCGGCGCCGGGACAAAAGACGGCAAATTCACCTACGACACCAAAAGCTGGCAGTACCAAACCGAAGAAGACAAAATTAAAAAAGACCCCACCCTCCAGGACCCCTACTGCGTGTTCCAGCTTTTAAAGAAGCACGTAAGCCGCTACGACAGCAAAACCGTCAGCCGGATTACCGGGGTCCCCGAGGAGATCTTTTTAAAGGCGTGCGCATTATACGCCTCCACCGGGAAACCGGACAAGGCCGGCAACGTAATCTACGCCATGGGGATCACCCAGCATACCTACGGCAGCCAGAACGTCCGCGCCATCGCCATGCTGCAGCTGCTGCTGGGCAACATCGGCATTTGCGGCGGCGGCGTCAACGCCCAGCGGGGCGAGTCCAACGTCCAGGGATCGACGGATATGGCCATGTTGAGCCACCTGATTCCCGGTTATTTAAGCGTTCCTTCGGCCGTCGCCCACCCCACGCTCAAAGACTACCTCAGCAAGGAAACCCCGGAAAGCGGTTACTGGGCCAACAAACCGAAATTTTTAGTCAGCATGCTGAAAGCCTTTTACGGCGAGCAGGCTACGCAAGAAAACGATTTTTGCTATGCCTGGCTGCCCAAGCACGACGGAAAAAACCGCACCCACATGGGCATTTTCGATTTCATGGCCAAAGGCGCCGTCAAGGGCATGTTCGCCTGGGGGCAAAACCCCGCCGTGGGCGGCCCTACCGCCGCCGAAGAACGCAAGGCCATGGAGAAGCTGGACTGGCTGGTCGTTGTGGACCTGTTTGAAACGGAAACCGCCGCCTTCTGGCGCCGGCCGGGAGCAAACCCCAAAGGGATTAAAACGGAAGTGTTTTTCCTCCCGGCGGCCATGTCCTACGAAAAGGAGGGGACCATCACCAACAGCGGCCGGTGGATTCAGTACCGCTGGAAAGCCGTCGACCCGCCCGGCGAGTGCAAAAGCGATTTATGGATCGCCGACCGCCTGTTTAAAGCGGTGAAAAAAGAATACCAGCAGAACGGCGGGAAGTTCCCCGCGCCCATTTTGCAAATGCTCTGGGATTACGACAAGCCGGGCCGGCAGGAACCTGACCTCGACCGGGTCGCTACAGAAATCAACGGCTATAACGTGGCTACCAGGGAACCGCTGGCCAGCTTCGCCCTGCTCAAAGAAGACGGAACAACGGCCTGCGGCAACTGGATCTACGGCGGGTACTGGTTTGAGGACAAAGAGGCGAAGGTTCCGGCCGCCAAGCGCCGGGTTCGCGAAGACAAAGCGGGCCTGGGCCTTTACCCCCGGTGGGCGTTCTCCTGGCCGGTCAACCGGCGCATCGTATACAACCGCTGCTCGTGCGACCCCGCCGGAAAGCCGTGGAACCCGCAAGCCGTGCTTGCCCGGTGGGACGGGGCCAAATGGATAACCAACGACGTCCCCGATTTCGGAATCAAGGATCTGAAAACCGGCGACCCGGTCCCGCCGGAAAAAAGTGCGGCGGCGCCGTTTATCATGCTCCCCGAAGGACAGGGCCGGCTTTTCGCCCCCACCGTCGGCGACGGCCCGCTGCCGGAACACTACGAGCCGGTGGAAAGCCCCGTGCAAAATATCCTGTCCAAACAACAAAACAACCCCCTGGCTGTCCGGTTCAACGGGAGCGCCGCCAAACTGGCGGAAACGGGAAGCGCAAAGTATCCCTATATTGCCACCACCCACCGTCTGATCGAACATTACCAGAGCGGCGCCGTCACCCGGAACTGCCCCTGGCTGGCCGAAATCGCGCCGCACATGTTCGTGAGCATCTCGCCGAAACTGGCCCAAAAGTTGAACATTAAAACCGGCGACGAGGTGCTGGTGGAAAGCGCCCGCGGCCAGATTATCTGCAAGGCTTCCGTACTCCCCGTGGTGAAGCCGCTGCTGATCGATGGAAAAGAAATCGAAGTGGTCGCCATGCCCTGGCACTGGGGATATAAGGCGCTGGTCACCGGTCCTTCCGCCAACGAACTGACGCCCAGCGTGGGTGATCCGCTCACCAGCATTCCGGAATACAAAGCTTTCCTGGTAAATATTCGCAAGGCCAAATAATTTCAACACTAGAGAAAGGGGGGGAATAAATGAGCAAAGGTGTCCTGGTTGACGTAACCAGGTGTATGGGCTGTAAAAGCTGCCAGGTGGCCTGTAAGTCCTGGAACGATTTACCGGCTAACGTGCCCGACGTTCCCGAATTTTCCGACGGCCTGAACAGTCCCGCGGAAACGAACGGCTATACCTACACGACGGTGGCCATCCGGACGGTGGCCAGGGAAGACGACTACGTCCTGCGTTTTTGCAAAAGGCAATGTATGCACTGCCTGGAACCGGCCTGCGTGTCCGCCTGCTTTGCCCGGGCCCTGCAGAGGGACCCGCAAACCGGGGCCGTCGTCTACAACCAGAATATGTGTGTGGGCTGCCGTTACTGTATGCTGGCCTGCCCTTTCAACATTCCCAAGTTTCAATGGGATAAGACCTTTCCAATCATCGGTAAATGCCAGTTCTGCTTCGACCCCAACGGCAAATTGAACCGGATCGGCCAGGGGCTGGCGCCGGCCTGCGTGCGCACCTGCCCCACCAGCGCCCTGCAATTCGGCGAACGGGAGGCTCTGCTAAAGGAAGCCCGGGAAAGGATCAAGAAAAACCCCGCCTATATTAAACACATTTACGGGGAAAAAGAAATAGGCGGCACGGCCTGGCTTTACATTTCCGATACGCCGCTGGAAATTTTCGGTTTCCGGCAGGATCTCGGCACCCGGCCGCTGCCGGAGTATACCGCCAGTTACCTTAAATTCACTCCCTACGTGGCCGTCGGCTGGACCATCCTCCTGACGGCTCTGTATCTCTACACCAAACGGCGGGAAGCCGTGGAAGAAGAAAAGAAAAGCGCGCAGGGTTAATTTTAAAACCGGTCGGGAAAAAGGAGGGGGTTTTTGAAAATGAAAGGCCCGGTTACGGCAGAAAAGGAGTGGCTGCCGGAAGATTGGCGCGGGGAAATCGGGGAACTGACCGGCAAAAAGTGGCGCTTCCGGATGACTCCCGCCCGCGTGGTCTTGCTGGCCCTGGGCGCCATCTCCGTGCTGATCACTGTTTACCGGCTGTTCGCGGGGCACGAAGCGGTTTCCAACCTGAACGACCACTGGCCCTGGGGCCTGTGGATCGGTTTTAACGTGCTGGCCGGCGTGGCTTTGGCCGGCGGCGGCTACAGCACCGCGCTCCTCGCCAACGTGCTGCACGTCCGGAAATTCTCCGTCGTTGCCCGCAGCGCCCTGCTGGTTTCCCTTTTAAGCTACCTTTTCGTGATGTTCAGTCTGTTCCTGGACATCGGCAAGTGGTATAACTTCTGGCGCCCCTTCGTTTTCTGGGGGTACCATTCCGTCCTGTTCGAAGTATTCTGGTGCATTTCTTTATACCTGGTGGTTCAGTTGCTGGAATTTGGGGAAATCGCCACCGAACGGGTGCTGACCGGCTGGCACGCCCTTTTCAAAAAGGCAATGCCGGTTTTGCTGATTGCCGGCGTTATGCTGCCCACCCTGCACCAGCAGTCACTGGGGGGCCTTTACATTATCGCCGTAGGAAAGCTATACCCGCTCTGGTGGTCGATGCTCATCCCCGTGTTTTTCCTGATCTCGTCGTTCTTTGTCGGTCCGGCCATGGTTACCCTGGTGAGCACCCTCGCCGGAAGGGCCTACCGGTGGACAGTGCCCACGGAAGTTTTGCAAAAGCTGATCCGGGTGTCCGGCGTGCTGATGCTGGTTTACCTGGGCCTGTTGGTCTACGACCTCTCCAGCAGGGGGGTATGGGGCCTGGTGTTCAAAGGGAACCTGGAAGGAAACATGTTTATCCTGGAAGTGCTGTGGATGTTGATTATTCCGCTGGTGATTTGTTGGACCCCCGCCCTGTTCAACCAGCGCAAATGGCTGGTGGTTTTCGGGGCGCTGGTCGGCTCCGGCGTGGTGCTTAACCGGATGAACGTGGTCTTTACCGGGATGGCCGGCTACCTGGGCGGACATTACTTCCCCTCTCTGATGGAGTGGGCGCTGACCATCGGCTTTATCGCCATCACCGCCCTGGTGTACATGTTCGTCGCGGAAAATTTCCGGATCCACGCCCGGGAAGAGGAGATTGCCCCCGAAGTCGCCGAAGTGGAGAAGGGGGTTGTCGCTTAAATGGAAAGGGCGGCCGGCCCGGAAAAAAATTTAGCGCAATTTTACCTGGCGCTCCTGGACGCGGAGGATAAGGACGGCCTTTTAGCGGCCCCCGCAGCCCGGCCGGAAACATTCCCGTCCGCCGCCCGGGAAAAATGGCAAACCGGCCGGCCCGCCTTAACCATCATCCCTTTGGAAATACCGGCGGAAGAGCTATTTCAGAGGCTGCTGGCCGTGGTCCGGGCCTGCCTGCAATGGCAGCCGGGCCCGCAAATTTTACCGGCGGATCTTCTTCCGGCGCTCCAGATCCTGCCCGCGGCCGCGCGGAAAGAATTTTGCGCCGCCCTGGCCGCGGGTTTTCCGCCGGACGAAAAGTGCCGCTGGGCGGCTAAATTCGGCATCACCCCGGAAATGCTGGACTTTCTGGCCTGCCATACCCTGCGGCCCTGCCTGCGGCGGTACGGCGAAGCCCTCGCCGGGGAGCTGAATTTCGACGAATGGGGAAGAGGATCCTGCCCCGTTTGCGGCGGCGCCCCCACCATGGCGAGAATCAGCGCGGGCGACGGCGCCCGTAAGCTCTACTGCTCCCGATGTGAAACCGAATGGCGCTACAAACGGATCGGCTGCCCTTATTGCGGCAACGAAGACGCCGGCTCCCTGTCTTTTCTGGAAGTGGCGGGCTACGAACAATACCGCCTTTACCTGTGCGAAGCCTGCCGGAGCTATTTAAAAACGGTAGACGAACGGAAAACTGACGGCGCCACCGATTTATTCTGCGCCGACCTGGTTACCGCCCGGCTGGACCGGCTGGCCGCGGACGAAGGTTACCGGCGCGCCGGAACCGGGGCGCAATCCTGATTTCCCTTCAGATATCTTTTTTCCCAGCGTCCTGACCAAAGGAGAAATTTGCAATGTTCAAGAAGAAAAAGAATCGGGACAAGGATAAAGAGATGACCGTGCTGGAACACCTGGAAGAACTGCGGCGCGTGCTGATCATCTCCATTATCGCCACTTTTCTTATGGCGGCCGCCTCCTGGGCATTCAACGAACGGGTTCTGGACGTTATTCTGGCGCCTGTAACCGGCACGGGCAACAAAATAGTCTATATCGGTGTTACCGAAGCCCTGCTGACCAAAATCAAAATCTGCATCTTCCTCGGCTTTCTGGCCGCCCTGCCGGTGATCCTGTGGCAGTTCTGGGGTTTTATCCTGCCTGCCCTGCGGAAAATCGAAAAAATCTACTTCACCATCTTCGTCGTCGTCTCCTACCTCTTCTTTATGGCCGGCATATCTTTTGGCTTCTTCTTTGTTTTCAAGTTCGCCGTCGGATTTCTTTTGGCCTTCGGGGGCGAGGCGCTGACCCCGATGCTCACCATCGACCGGTACGTTTCCTTCGCCATTATGTTTTTATTGCCCTTCGGGCTGGTTTTTGAACTCCCCCTGGCCGTCTTTTTGCTGGCCCAAATGAACCTGATCACCTACGAATTTATGGTCAGGCGGCGGAAAATGGTGATCCTTTTCCTGGTGGTGATTGCCGCCGCGCTGGTGCCTTCGCCGGACATCATCACGCCTTTGCTCATGGCCGCGCCCATGTACCTGCTCTACGAAGCCGGCGCCGGCGTAGTAAAGGTGGTGGAGTGGCTAAAGAAACGCAAAGCCGCGAAAATGGAACGCGAGACGGAGGAAGGGGTTGCCGGTTCCGGCCTGCTGGAAAGCAAGTGAAGAGTAGACCCTGGCATAAACCAGACTCAAGCATAAGAGCGGTAGCAGTACAAACCTTGTGAGGCCGGGCGGTTTCTCCCCTTTCAGGCGAGTGTCCCCCTCATATCAATACACAAAACTGATTTAAACGCAACCGGGATGCGGGGTGAACACAATAATCCGGTGGGCCCGGGCAAGCCGCTTCCTCGATATTATGAGTCACCAGCAAAACAGTTAAGCCCCCCGCGTGGAAAACAGCCTGTAAAGCATCCTGCAAAGCTTCCCTGGTCAGGCCATCTAGGAAGGAAAACGGCTCGTCCATGAGGAGCAAGTGCGGCTCGTCAGCCGTGGTGTTTTAAGATGAAACGGCTGGAGGATTTTCCCATTAATCTGATGTTCGCAACATGAATATGAAGGCCGCTTCGTAATTTTGACGGGAATCAGCCCTAACTGCGCATAATGATGCCTTCTAGAACGTCCGCCACATCTTCGCAGGCATCCAAAATGGACTCCGCCATTCCGTAAATCTCCTTTAACTGGATAAGCTTTTTTAGCTCCAGGTTTTCCGAGAACAACATTTTAAGGCTCTCCCGGTACAACTGATCACCTTCGTTTTCCAGATCGTTAATCCGAAAGGTGTGGCGGCGAATGTCCTGAAGTTTCTTGGCGCCCAAAAGCTGGATGGAAGAGTTGATTTCCTCCGTACAACTTTCAACTAAACGGGCGAACAGGCGCAAATATGGATCCGGTTCCTGGATATTGTATAAGTCCAACAGGTCGGCACAGGCTTCTATTCCGTCGAGCACGTCGTCCAGCTTTACGGTGAGTTGCATGATATCTTCCCGCTCCAAGGGGGTAACAAAAGTCTTATTCAAAGCTTTAAAAATGGCGTGCGTATATTGATCCCCCTGGTCTTCTAAAACCTTGATACTCTCTGCGTAAGTTTCGGTGTCATTCAAATCCTGAACGTTCTCGCGAAACAGCTGGGCGGCTTGCTTAAGGTTGTCTGCAATCAAAAGGAAATGTTCCAAAAAGAAGTCGGCTTTCCGTTTGAGCATAAGATAAATTCCTCCGTAGAAATTTTTTTTGACGCGAGCGACGGCCTTACCCCTTATTTATCCCACTGCGTCGTTCCAGCAATTCCAAGGCCGGGCGGCGAAAAGTGGCCCGCAATGAAATTGCCAGTGGGCGGACGGTTTGTTCGGAATACGTGGTCCTATTAAGTTTGAACGGGTGTCCGTTTTCGGTCGGAATGGATAACAATAGTGAGCTTTTTATGGTATTATATAAATGGGTTCCCTTGAAAAATTGTTGCAGTGCTGTTTCTATTCTAATTTTTATCTTAGAAGGAGCTCAAATGCTGGAAATCAATCTGGTCACCATCATCGTAATAATCATTCTGTCACTTACATTTGACTTTATAAACGGATTTCATGATACAGCAAATTCCATTGCCACATCTATTTCCACCAAGGCTTTACCGCCAAGGATCGCCATTATCCTGGCTTCAGTGATGAATTTCGCCGGCGCCATGACCTTTACCGGAGTGGCAAAAACAATTGGCGGCAAAATTACCGATCCTCTCCAGCTTACTAACGGGTTGGTTATCGTCATTGCCGCCCTGGTGGCCGCAATCGCGTGGAACCTGCTCACCTGGTACTACGGCCTGCCCAGCAGTTCATCCCATGCCTTGATCGGTTCCTTAACCGGCGCGGTAATTGTCGCCGCCGGCTTCTCCGCAGTCAACTTTCACGGCTTCCTGAATATTATCGAAGCTCTGGTCTTCTCACCATTAGTCGCCTTTGTTACGGGCTTTGTCATCATGACCTTAATTAAACTGATTTTTCGCCGCGCCATTCCCCACATCATCAACCGCCGGTTCCGTTTCCTGCAGATTTTTACCGCTGCTTTCCAGGCTTTCTCCCACGGCACCAACGACGCCCAAAAAACGATGGGGATCATTACTTTCGCGCTTGTTGCCGGCGGCTTTCAGAACACCCTGGACATCCCTTTGTGGGTCAAGGTCGCCGCGGCCCTGGCCATGGCGGCGGGGACTTCTGTAGGCGGCTGGAGAATCATCAAAACTGTTGGGACAAGGATCATCAAGATAGAGCCGGGAAGCGGTTTTTCCGCGGATCTAAGCTCCGCCCTGGTGATCCTCGGCGCCACTGTACTTAAGCTTCCGGTGAGCACAACCCACGTGATTTCGTCATCCATTATGGGGGTAGGCTCCGCCAAACGTATTTCCACAGTTAAATGGGGGACAAGCCGAAAAATCGTCCTGGCCTGGCTGGTAACGCTGCCGGTAACTGCCTTCCTGGCGGGTTTATCATACGTAATGTTCCTAAGCCTAATCCGGATGGTGACGATTTTTTAGCAACCTTGTTATTTATTCGAGTTAAGTGCCGCCAATACCTTTTTCGCCGAAATTAAACCCGCAAAAAGAGGTAACCGGCTACACCGGGTCATCAAAAGCGCCACCTAAACCCCCTGACCAAAACATATGGAGCAGGAAAGCATTTCTCAGGCGAGAATAAACTGCTGGAAAAATGACTTTTGGAGCAGGGTGAGGTTTTTGGTCACCTGCAAGGTTTGCGGTAGTCCTAAAGCGGCCGGAGCTCTGATATTTGCGGACCGTGCATCCGGAAAAATCCCCAAAGCGCTGCCGAGGCCGGTTTTTGGCCCACCAAAAAAGCCTAAATACTACTATCGGTAAACACAAGCAGGGGGTTTTTTGACAGTCTCGACTGATTGATTTCTTTCTTCCTGCAGAATTTCAATGAAAAGGCGGGCCGCCACGGGGTCAAAGACGGTTCCCGCGCAGCGTTCTATTTCTTGGGCCGCTTCCTCCCGGGACATTTCCCTCCGGTAAGGGCGGTAAGAGGTCATCGCGTCAAAACTATCTACAATGCGGATGATTCTTGCCAGCAGGGGGATATCCGCGCCCCTTATTCCCTCCGGATAGCCCGATCCGTCGTAGTTTTCGTGATGGTAAAGAATAACGGAGGCAATGGGCTGCAGCTTCGTCACCGATTTGACAATGTCGCTCCCCCATAGGGGATGCTGCCTTAAGATGCGCCATTCTTCCTCGTCAAGAGGGCCGGGCTTATTTAAAATGCTGCGGTCTATTTCAATCTTCCCTATATCGTGCAGAAACGCCGCGTATTTTAACAACCGGATTTCTTCCTCGGAAAG
>JBFLZY010000011.1:0-51155 GCA_040755975.1 Bacillota bacterium
GCTGGAAATCCTTGAGGACGGGCAACACCAGGTTGTCGACCACGTAATGAAACGTTTCGTCCGTCATGCCGGGAGGAAGCGGAATGTTGAGCGTGCGCGCGAAGGCCCGGGGGCCGCCCAGTTCGTTGGGAAAACCGGAGCCCGGGTAAATCGTCCGGCCGTCCTGGTGAAAAGAGATAAACAAAACGTCAGGGTCGTGGTAAAAGATGTCCTGCGTGCCGTCCCCATGGTGGACGTCTGAATCAACAATCGCCACTTTTTTGATCCCGTAGCGGCGGCGCAGGTATTCCACCAGGATGGCTTCGTTGTTAATGTTGCAAAAACCGCGGTTGCCGTGCACTACGCGCATGGCGTGGTGGCCCGGTGGGCGCACCAGGGCAAAGCCATTTTTTATCTCCCCGACAATAATCCGATCGCCCAGCAGCATTGTCGCTCCGGCAGCGATTAAATGGGCTTCCGTAATCCTGCTCTGCACCCGGGGAACGCAAAAGTGAACGCGGCTGATATCGTGCAGGGTCGCCAGGCGCGGGGGATATTCCAGGATTTGCGGTAAATCCAAAACGCCTTCTTCAAAAATCTGGTCCCTGGTATAAAGCAATCTTTCCTCTCTTTCCGGGTGGGTGGGCGAAATTGCCCAGTCAAAGGCCGGAAAAAATACGATGCCGGTCTTTTTAAGCACCATCATCACTCACCTCAACTCCGACATGATGGGTGATCCCTCTCTGGGACTGCACCACTATATCGTACAGCCGCCCTACCGTAACCCAGTCCCTGACCACGTTAAAAACTTCGTGCCTGGTTACCTCCACTTCCTTTAAGTCTTTTTCCAGGCCGTACCTCGTAATGCGCTTAAAAAGCCACGTTTTGGCCAGTTCGATCGCTTTGCGCTCGTCAAAATGGCCTTCTTGAAGTCGATCCTGATAACCCTCTTCTAAAACAGTATAGACTGCCTGCTCCGTATCTACCCGCAAACTTGCCTGCAAAGTGGGCCGGGCGACAGCGGCGCCAATGGCATTGGCAACGGGGGCGTAAGGCGGAATGATGGGCGAACAGCCCAAGCGGGCGGAGATCTGGGTGATAAAACCGGTAGCCCCTCCGCCCACGCCAACCACCGTGCCGGGCCGAACCTTTTTCTTTTGCAGCACTTCCCACACCCTGTACGCAGGTTCCTGCTCCCATTGTTTAAACATAAGCAGAACTTCCTGGCTGATGGTTTCGCAAACAAAGGAAACAATCCGTCTGGCTACTTCTTCATTGCTGATCCCCAAAGGTCCTCCCAGCGTGCCCATGGCCTCCCTGGCCCGTTCTTCATCGCCCAACATAACCAGACCGAGCACCCTTAGCGCATCAGTGGGCGTCGGCAGAGGGCCCCCCAGGCAGTACGGCAGGCCCATCCTTTCCGAATAAACGATAATCTCTTTCCCCACCCGGTCGCAGGCACTGTCCCCCCCTATGGGCACTGACTTCACCGCCAGGGTACGCACGTGCGTAAGGTAATCGTTGATCCTTGCTCCTTTGGAGGATAGGAGGGGCTGTCCGCTCAAAATTAAAGCAAGGTCGGTGGTCGTCCCGCCGATGTCGACCACTACGGAAGTTTCCCCGGCGGGTGTTAAAGCCTGGACGCCCAAAGTGCTGGCCGCCGGGCCGCTGAAGATGGTCTCAATGGCCGTTTCCGAAGAATACGAAAGGGGAAGCGTTCCGCCGTCCGCTTTTAAAATGAACACCGGGGCCTGAATATCGCGCTTGGCCAAAGCTTCCTGCACCGAACGGATAAAATTCCGGTATTTTTCCCTGGTGGCGCAGGCCAGGTAGGTAGACACCACCCGCCGGGGGAAATTCAGTTGCCCGGCAACTTTGTGGCCAAGTTCACAATGCCAGTCAGGAAATTTTTGCGCAATGTATTTTCCCACTTTCACCTCGTGGCTATTGTTGCGCGAGGAAAACTTTCCTACAACCGCTACTTTCCGGTAATTTTTTGCGGCCAGATCCTGAAGGGCCTGATCAACCGCAGCTAAATCCACAGGGACAATTTCTCTTCCCCGGTAATCGACGGCGCCGGGAATTACGTAAGTATCTGTTGGAAAATTAGCTAATTTATAGCTTAATCCGGGGCCGGGCATGATTAAAAGGCCGACTCGGTCATATTTTTTTTCGGCAATCAGGTTGGTAATCATGGTTGTGCTAAAAACTACCCTTTTAATGAACTCTCCGGGAATCCCCTGTGTAATAATTCTATCGAACGCTTCTAAAAGGGAAGAAAGCAAATCTTCTCTGGTGGGCACCTTGACCATTGCGCGCACAATACCCTTTTCTAAAAGTACCGCGTCTGTATAAGTACCGCCTACATCCACCCCGATATACACGCGCATCCACCCCCAAAATCCTTTAGCCGGTTACCAATTTGTTAACTCGTAATAATGTTTTGAAAAATGGAATTCTCCAACAGATCCCTTAAATCCTTCTGGCAATCAAATATTTCTAGAAATTTCTATCTGGCAAGTAAATGCTTGGTTCAGTAATTGGGAGAAAAGTACCCCCGTCCCTGATTCATCCCCCTGGATTTCCACCTCTTAATTCCTGATTCCTTCCAGGTGGGTGAGCTTGCCGCGGACAATTTTCACATCAATAAATTTTCCCACCAGATGGGAAGAACCAGGGAAGACCACAAGCTTGTTGGTGCGGGTTCTTCCGCTGAGCATCTGGGGATTGGTTTTGCTTTCCCCGTCAACCAGAATACGTCGAATTTTGCCCTCCTCGCGCCTATTGATTGCTTTGGTAATCCCGTTCTGTATTTCGATTAAGGTTTTGATTCGCTCCCGTTTCACTTCTTCTTCCACCTGCCCGGGCATGCGCGCGGCCGGCGTACCTGGACGGGTGTTGTAAACAAACATAAAAGCACTGTCAAAGCGCACCTCTTCCACCAGATCTAAAGTCTGGGCAAAATCCTCATCCGTTTCGCCTGGAAAACCGACCATAATATCGGTGGTAATCGCCACCCCCGGAATGGATTTCCGGATTCTGGCGGTCAGTTCAAGGTAATCCTCGCGCGTGTAGCCCCGGTTCATCATCTGCAGGATATGGTTGCTCCCCGACTGAACGGGAAGGTGAATGTGCTCACAAATCTTCTCGCCCCGGGAAATTACGTCAATCAGCCGGGCGGTAAAATCCCTGGGGTGAGAGGTGGTGAAACGAATGCGTTCAATCCCTTCGATCTTATTTACTTCGGCCAGAAGCCCGGCAAAGTCAATTTCAACCGGCAGATCCCGCCCGTAAGAATTTACATTCTGGCCAAGCAGCGTTACTTCCTTATAACCCCCGGCAGCCAGGTTTTTTACTTCCGCGATAATGTCGTCCGGGTGCCGGCTGCACTCCCTGCCCCTCACGTAGGGAACGATACAGTAGGTGCAAAAATTATTGCACCCGTAGGTAATGACTACCCAGGCCTTGACTCCGCTAACTCTCTTGATCGGAAGGCCTTCGGGAACCGGGCTGGAACGGTCCAGCAACTCCACGACGGTGCGCTGGCCTTCGCTGGCCCGTTCGATCAATTCTTTCAGCTGGGGCAGGTTACGCGTACCGAAGATCAGGTCAACGTAAGGAAAGCGGTTCTTTATTTTTTGGGCGACTGCCTCCTGCTGGGTCATGCACCCGCCTACGCCGATGATCAGGTCCGGTCTGTTCATTTTTAGTTTCCGCAACTGTCCGAGCAGCCCGTAGACCTTGTTTTCCGCGGTTTCCCGCACGCAGCAGGTGTTGATCAAGATTATATCTGCTTCCTCTTTTTGCTCTGCCGGCCGGTAGCCCATTTCTTCCAGGATGCCGGCCATTACCTCGGAGTCGTGCTCATTCATCTGACAACCGTAAGTGATCATGAAATACTTAAGAGAATGCCCGCTTTTCTTGTTCACAACCATGGTCTCCTTAAAGTAGGCGCGCTAACATTATTATAACGTAAATCTCTTCAACTACAAAGAGCTTAAGAGCGATGACCCGGCGCTATTCCCTGCCTTCGCAAAATATTGCCTGCCGAAAAAAATTAAAAGAAAAAACCGGGACATTCCCGGTCCTTCCCTATGCGAACCTTTTTACCAGCCGGCATATTTCTTTAAAGCACTTTTTCCAGATTTAAGAGCAGCCACAAACGATCGTCTTTTTTCACCACGCCGCTTAAATAGTCCACATCATCACCCACAACCGAAGGCGGCTCCACTTCGTTTTCTGTGTATCGCCCCACTTCCGACACATTATCCACGATAATACCTACTTTTTGACCTTTAAATTCCACCACGATGATCCGCGTGGAGTCATCGTAGCCTCTGACCGGCAAATTAAGGCACCTGTTCATGTTGACGACGGGAATAATATTTCCTCTTAAATTAATAATCCCCTCCACGTAATGCTTGGTGTTCGGCACCCGGGTAATGGTGGTCATCCGCACAATTTCCTGGGTCTTATAAATCGGTAAAGCGTATTGCTGGTCGTTTAATTGAAAAATGACAAGTTGCCCTTCCTGATTCATGTTCCTTTAACCTCCTTAAGATTTGTAGGCGCAAGTGCCTTTGCTCACAATTTTTTGCCGGTTACAGCGGCAATTTTCCGCAGTTCGGCCATCATGGACGCAAAATTTTCCGGGGTAAGCGATTGCGGTCCGTCACACAAAGCCTCCTGCGGGTTGGGGTGGACTTCCACGAGCAGCCCGTCCGCCCCGGCGGCCAGAGCGGCGCGGGCCATGGCTGGAACGTAGCGCCACTTTCCGATCGCGTGGCTGGGATCAACGACTACCGGCAGGTGGCTTAAATGTTTCACTACCGGAATGGCGCACAGGTCCAAAGTATTGCGCGTGTACGTTTCAAAACTCCGGATGCCTCTTTCACATAAAATAACCTGGTGGTTCCCTCCGGCCATAATATACTCGGCGGCCATCAACCACTCCTCGATGGTGGCGGAAAGTCCCCGCTTTAAAAGAATCGGCCTGTTGACCGCGGCCACTTCTTTTAACAGGGTAAAGTTCTGCATGTTGCGCGTGCCGATTTGTAATATATCAGCGTATTCAGCAACCACCGGTACGGCCCGGGTATCCATTACCTCGGTGACAATATACAAACCGGTAGCGGCGCGGGCCTCGGCAAGTAGTTCCAACCCTTCTCTTTCCAGCCCCTGGAACGAATAAGGAGAAGTGCGCGGTTTATAGGCTCCCCCGCGTAAAATTGTCGCCCCCGCTTCTTTAACCTGCTGCGCCACGGCCAGCAATTGTTCCCGGCTTTCCACCGCACAGGGCCCGGCCATGATCTGAATTACTTCGCCACCGATTTCCAAATTTCCTACTTTGATTAGCGAATCTTCCTGTTTAAATATTCGGCTTGCCAGTTTATACGGTTGAAGGATCGGGACAACTTTTTCTACCCCGTCCATTGCTTCTAAGCCAAGGTCGCCGGCCCGTGTCCGGTCACCGATGGCGCCGATAATGGTCCTTTCCACGCCCCGGGAAAGGTGAATCCGGAAGCCTGCTCTTTCCAGGCGTCTGATCACGGCATTAATCTGATCCTCATTGGCATTATGAGCCATCACAACCACCATAATTCCTGCCCCTTCCCTAAAAAATATTTTTCCGTGAAAAGATAGAATCAAAATTCTCCTAAGCCAGAGTGGAGAGAAAATATAAAACAAAGGGAAACGCCATGCCCCGACCACAGTGAGCAGTTTCACTGAAGATAACAAAAAAGCACTCACAGGGGAGTGCCTTTAGTGGTGATAAACACCTTGTACCGCCTCCTCTGCCATTCTACCGTTCTCCGCCTGGCTTTCCTCATTAGTCGACATAAAACCAGCCGTCCTGCATTTTTATATGTTAACATAATTATCCACTCCGGGCAATCCCCGCTTACTTTTAAATTTTTAGATTCTGTTTCGTGCTTATCCTGCTTTGCTGTTCTTTAACCTAATACCGATTTTATTTCCCTGGTTAATCTGGCAACCGCCTGAACAGCCGCCGGACCCTGTTCGGCCACGATGTTAACGATGGCGCTCCCCACCACCACGGAATCACAAAAAGGCGCCGTCCGGGCGGCCTGAAGCGGCCCGGCGATTCCGAAACCAACGGCTAGAGGCAAGCTGATCTGCTCCCGAACCCTGCCGGTGAACAGCCCCAGATCTGTATCGATTTGCTCCCGGGCGCCGGTTACACCCGTAATGGAAACGCAGTATACAAAGCCGCGGGCGCAGGCGGCGATTTTTTTTAAACGGTTTTCTGTTGTGGTCGGCGCCGCCAGCGGAATCAACGCCAGACCCGCGGAGTCCGCGGCCCGCAGCAACGGCCCGGCCTCTTCAACCGGCAGATCGGGAACAATCAGGCCGTCCACGCCGGCCCGGAGGCTGTCCCGGACGAACCTTTCCAAACCGTATTGGAGGACGGGATTATAATAGGTCATGAAGATCAGAGGAACCTCCGAACGTTCGCGGATTCGGGCCGCCGTACGGACGATCTGGCTCACCCGCACACCTTTGGCTAAAGCCCTGCAAGACGCTTTTTGAATCGTGGGGCCGTCGGCTACGGGATCGGAAAAAGGAATTCCCAGCTCAATTAAATCGGCGCCCGCCTTTTCCATTGCTACAGCCAGCTGGACAGTAGTGTCCAGGTCGGGGTCGCCGGCCGTAACGTAAGTGATCAATCCCTTTTGGCGATTAGCGGCCAGTTCGGCAAATTTTCCGGCAATCCGGTTGGCTCCCGGCATCTTACTTACCCTCCAAAATTTTACTTAAGGTTTCCACGTCTTTATCTCCCCGGCCGGAAAGGTTCACCACGATTACTTGCGCGGGTGTCAGGGCAGGGGCAATTTTCGCCGCCTGCGCAAGCGCGTGGGCGCTTTCCAAAGCCGGGAGGATGCCTTCCGTGCGCGCCAGCAACCGGAAGGCCGCCAGGGCTTCTGCGTCGGTCACCGCGGTATAAACAACCCGGCCACTTTCTTTCAGGTAGCTGTGCTCGGGGCCTACTCCGGGATAGTCCAGGCCGGCGGAAATAGAATGGGCCAGCTGTATTTGCCCGTCCTCATCCTGGAGAACGTAGCTGAAAGAGCCGTGCAGAACGCCCGGCCGGCCGCAATTCAGTGTAGCGGCGTGCCGCCCGGTGGCCAGCCCCCGGCCGGCCGCCTCGACGCCGATCAGCTGCACTTCTTCATTTTGCAAAAAAGGATAGAAGATCCCTAAGGAATTGCTCCCCCCGCCCACGCAGGCCAGGATGCAGTCGGGCAACCTTCCGGTATACTCAAGAATTTGCTCTTTGGTTTCCTCGCCGATGATCTTTTGAAAATCCCTGACCATCATGGGATAGGGGTGGGGCCCGGCCACCGAGCCAAGCAAGTAATAAGTGGTCTCCACGTTGGTCACCCAATCGCGCAAGGCTTCGTTCATGGCGTCCTTCAGGGTTTTCCTCCCGGTTGCAACAGGGATTACCTCCGCTCCTAAAAACCGCATTCGAAAAACGTTCAAGGCCTGCCGGGCCATGTCTTCTTCGCCCATGTAAATGACGCAGGCGAGCCCGCAAAGGGCGGCCGCCGTGGCGGTGGCCACCCCGTGCTGCCCCGCCCCCGTTTCGGCGATAATTCGCCGTTTCCCCATCCGCCGGGCAAGCAGAATTTGCCCGATGGTGTTGTTAATTTTATGCGCCCCGGTGTGGTTGAGATCCTCCCGCTTAAGGAATATCCTCGCCCCGCCGAGCGCTTTGGTCAACCGCTCAGCAAAATATAACGGCGAAGGACGCCCAACATAATTTTTCAGGTAATAGTTCAGCTCCCGGTGAAATTCCGGATCCCCACGCACGGCCAGGTACCCTTTTTCCAGTTCTTCCAGGGCGCTCATTAAGGTTTCAGGCACGTAACGACCGCCGAAACGGCCAAAATAACCGCGTTCGTCTGGCATGCTCATTTTTCTTCAAACCTCTTTTGCTTTTTTGATAAATTCCCTTATCTTTTCCTTATCCTTGCGTCCGTCCGTCTCTACCCCGCTGCTTGCGTCCACGCCGTAAGGCAGGGCAGTCCGGATCGCTTCCCGGACATTTTGCGGATTGAGCCCGCCGGCGAGAATTATTCGTTTATCGCTCCTTAATTCCCTGGTGATCCGCCAGTCAAAGCATTGCCCGGTTCCCCCCGCAGAACCCGGTACGTAGGTATCCAGTAAGACGGCAGTTACGTCATAATTATTCAGCACGGGGAGGAAATTTCCTTTTCCTACCCGAAAAGCCTTAATTACCGGTGCGCCGGTGCGCCGGCAGTATTCGGGAGATTCTGAGCCGTGCAGTTGCACCGCGTCCAACCGGCAAAAGTAGACTATTTCCTGCAATTGTTCCAGCGGCGCGTCGACAAATACACCAATTTTCATCACGGCGGGGGGCAATGCCTGGCCAATGGTGCGGACCTGCGCCGGGGTAACCCGCCGCGGGCTGGCGGCAAAGACAAAACCCAGGGCGTCAGCGCCCGCCCGGGCGGCAAAAAGCGCCGTTTCCACATCTTGAATACCGCAAATCTTCACCCAGACCATAGGAGCATCTCCTCAAAAGCAAGATGTACTTCACCGAATTCAATTTATCCATCTATCCCGAAAATAGTCCTTTGCCCGCCGTCCGTTTGCCGTCGCTCCGATGCTACGGGCCGACCGAAAATCGTTATGCTTTACCCCTCCCCAGCAACTCCCTGACCTTTTCGCCCGGGTCCACGCTGCGCATCAGAGCTTCGCCAACCAGGGCGCTGTCTACTTCGTGCTCCTGCAAGGCCAGCAGATCAGCGCGATGGTGAATACCGCTTTCGCTTACTACAATGATGCGTCGGTCAGAGATGTAGGGCCTTAAAGAAAAGGTTGTGTTCAAATCGATTCGCCAGGTGCGCAAATCGCGGTTGTTGATCCCGATGATCGCCGCCCCGGAATCCAAGGCCCGGTCCAGTTCCTCCTTTGTATGCACTTCCACGAGACAGCTCAATCCCAGTTCGCGGGCAAGTCGCTGGTATCCGGCGAGTTCGGCATCGGTTAAGATGGCTGCGATCAGCAAGACGGCGTCGCTCCCGTAAAAACGGCTCTCGTAGATTTGGTAGGGATCAATGATAAAATCCTTGCGCAAAACGGGCAGCATGGTTACCTTTCGAACCGCCGCCAAAAATTCCAGCCGGCCGCCGAAAAAAAATTCCTCCGTCAGCACAGATATTGCCGCCGCGCCGGCCCCGGTGTATGTGCGGGCAATTTCTGCCGGATCAAAAACCGGCCGGATCATTCCCCGGGAAGGAGAGGCGCGCTTGATTTCGGCAATCAGGGTAATCTCTTTTTGCCTGACCGCCCCGGCCAGCGGCCGGCAGGGCGGCATTCCGGCAATCTGCCGCTCCATCCCGGCAAGGGGAAGCAAATCTTTTTGTCCGGCCACTTCCCTTTTTTTGCTGGCGACAATTTTGTCCAGAATCACAGAACGGCCACCTGCTTTTTCACCTTCCGGGTAAACTCTCTTAGTTGCTCCAGTTTCGCCAAGGCCGCGCCCTCATCTATGCTCTGCGCCGCCTTTTGCACGCCCTCCGCAAGGCTTTCGGCCGCTCCGGCGGCCACCAGAGCAAAGGCGGCGTTAATTAAAACAACGTTTCTGCGCGGCCCTTGGGCGCCTTTTAAAATCTCTAAAGTGACGGCCGCATTTTCTTTGGGCAGCCCGCCCTTTAAAGCGTCGACCGGCACTCTCGGGAAGCCGTACTCCGCGGGATCAACGCAATACTCCCTGACCGCTCCCCGGCAAACTTCGCACACAGTCGCCGGACCGGCCAAAGATATTTCATCCAGGCCGCCGTTCCCGTGAACAACAAACGAGCGCCGGGTCCCCAGCCGGGCCAGCACCTTCCCCAATTTTTCCGTAAGTCCCGCGTTGTAGACTCCGACCACCTGCGCCGTGGCACCTGCCGGATTGGTCAGCGGACCTAAAACATTGAAAACCGTGCGAATCCCGATCTCCCTCCGGGGGCCGGCCGCGTATTTCATTGCTCCGTGCAGGACGGGCGCGAATAAAAAAGCAATTCCTAACTCATCCAGGCACGCCTCCACCTGGGCGGGTTCCAGGTCTATATGCACCTGCAGGGCTTCCAACAAATCGGCCGAACCACACCGGCTGGAGACGGAACGATTGCCGTGTTTGGCCACCGGCACCCCCGCTCCGGCAACTACAAAAGCAACGGTTGTGGAAATGTTGAAGGTGTGCGCGCCGTCCCCGCCTGTTCCGCAGGTATCCACCACTACGGAATGACGGCTTCTGACGGGGGTGGCCTTGCGGCGCATTATGCGGGCAAAACCGGTAATTTCCTCGACCGTTTCGCCTTTTAAACGCAGGGCGGTCAAGAAAGCGGCAATCTGGGCGGGGCTGGCCTGGCCGTCCATGATCAGTTCCATTACCTGTCCGGCCTCTTCCTCGCTTAAATCGTGGCCGCCCACCACCCGGGCAATTGCCTGCTTGATTATTTCGGTAGCTTGATTCACAAAACTTCCCTCCTTCTCCCGTTTTTGTACCGAAGAAAATTCTGCAGTAGTTGCAAACCGTGTTCGGTTAAAATTGACTCCGGGTGAAACTGCACCCCTTCGACGGTAAATTCCCGGTGGCGCAGCCCCATGATTTCCCCTTCCGCCGTCCAGGCAGAAATCATCAGGCAGGAAGGCAAACTTTCCCTCTCCACGATTAAGGAATGATAGCGGGTGGCGGTAAAAGGGGAGGGAATCCCCGTAAAAATACCCCGGCCGTCGTGAAAAATCAACGAAGTTTTGCCGTGCATCAACCGGTTGGCCGGGACGACCCGCCCGCCAAAAAGCTGGCCGATGGCCTGATGCCCCAGGCAAACGCCTAAGATAGGAACCACCCCGGCCAGGCGCCTGATTACCTCCAGGGTGATGCCCGCCCTGTCCGGCGTGCCGGGCCCGGGCGAAACTACCACTTGCGCGGGAGTTAACGCAACGAGTTCCTCGGCGCTGATCCAGTCGTTGCGCCAGACCTTCACCTCTGCCTGAAGCTGGCCAAGATACTGAACCAGGTTATAAGTGAAGGAATCATAATTATCAATCATTGCTAACAGAGAAACCACCTCGTCAAAATCATGAATATGGGAATAACCGTTTGGTTTCACTCATGCAAAATCTCCAGCAAGGGCCGGGCTTTATTTACCGTTTCCGCATACTCCTTGGCCGGGTCGGAATCGGCGACTATTCCCGCCCCCGCCTGAACATAGGCGCAACCGCGGTGGAAAACGACGGTTCTGATGGTAATGGCCGTGTCCAGGTTGCCGTTAAAGCCCACATATCCCACGGCCCCGGCGTAAGGACCCCGCCTGGTCGGCTCCAGTTCTTCAATTATTTCCATCGCCCTTACCTTTGGTGCGCCGGTGACGGTGCCCGCCGGGAAGCAGGCTTTGAGGGCGTCAAAAGCGGTGTAGCCGGGAGCCAGGCGGCCCTTCACAGAGGACACCAGGTGCATTACGTGTGAATACTTTTCTACCGTCAAAAATTGCGGAACGCTGATGCTGCCGGTCTCGCAGATCCGCCCCAAATCATTTCTGCCCAGATCAACCAGCATTATATGCTCCGCTTTTTCTTTGGGATCGCTCAACAAATCGCGGGCAAGCTCCGCATCGTCGGCCGCGCTTCTCCCCCGCGGCCGGGTTCCGGCAATCGGCCTTGTTTCAACGTCCCTTCCCTCCACCCGCACCAGCATTTCCGGTGAAGAACCCACCACTGCCACATCGCCAAAGTTTAAGAAATATAAATAGGGAGAGGGATTAACAGCGCGCAGGCGCCGGTAGGCCAGAAAAGGGTCCCCCGGAAAGGGCCGGCAAAAGCGCTGGGAAAGCACAACCTGTAAAATTTCTCCTTTCCGGATGTATTCTTTTGCTTTTTGCACGCCCGCGATAAAATCCGCCCGCGTCAAATTAGAGTTAACGGGTGAACAGGGCCGACCGGAATTATGCCGGCAGCTTCCGCAATTGCTTAAGGACTGAACAGATTCCCCGGCGCAGGTATTTAAGACGGACATCACTTTCTCGATCTTTTCAAATGCCTGCCCGTAAGCCTGCCGTGGCGAAGCACCGGGGAAACTGTTCACGACGACCCGCAGGGTATGTCGCACATGGTCAAAAATCAGTACCAGGCCGCAAAAAAGGAAATGGCAGTCGGGCAATTTTAAATCATTTTTATTTCCGGAGGGTAATTTTTCCAACCAGCGCACCAGATCGTAACCGAAATACCCCACGGCCCCCCCAAAAAATCTGGGCAAGTCAGAAAAGGCCGGCGCGCGAAAAGAACGGACGAGCTTTTCAAGCAGCCCAAAGGGGCTTCCGGCAACCCTGCGGGCGCCGCCATCGGCGGGCGTCCGCACCCAGCCCGTTTTTCCCCGGTGGCGGTAAACAAGGTAGGGATCGACGCCGATAAAGGAGTAACGGGCCAGCCTTTCCCCTCCTTCAACGCTTTCCAGCAAAAAGGCCGGACGGCCGGCGGAGACCTTTTGGAAAACAGTAATGGGGGTTTGCGTGTCGGCAAAATACTCGGAAGTCACCGGGATCACGTTATATTCGTTGCTCAACCGCTGGTAATCGGCCAACGAAGGATTATCCAAGGAAATGCCTCCTCCCCGAGCGTTAATCGGCTATCAGGATGAATTTCCGATTTTTAAAGTAACAGCGAAACTGCTCATTTTGCTGGGGCATGGCGTTGTCCTTAAGCGAACGACTTGCGTAGCGCCGGTAACAGCACCCGGCATTGCTTCGGGTAACCGGACTTGCGGCGCGAAACCAGCGGCACCCGAAAGTTGCGCAAGAGAGCAAAAATTGTTCCAACGAAAAGATATCGTGAAAAGGAAACCATGATCATGCCGCCTTTGCAGCGCCGCCAGTCCGGTCCGAAGCGAGCCGCGGTGCTGTCGGCGCGGAGCATCGGAGTGAGCTCAGGACAACGCCATGCCCCAGCGGGTTTACTGAATACTTCCTTTTTAAAAAAGCCTTCCGTAAACAAAAAACCGGCGTTGCAGACGAACGCCGGTGGGTTTTGCAAGTCACCTCTTCGCTCATCTCAACTCACCTGTTCTAACTAAACTCAGCTCAGCTCAACACTTTTAAATTTTCCTGCCAGGATAATAACATAAATAAAAACCCGTGTCAACTGCTCTATTAATTAACAAAATTTCACTATTCTTCACGCTTTTCCAGATACCTTTCCAGTTTTCGTTTCACCCTCTGCAGGGCGTTGTCAATTGACTTAACATGCCGCTTTAAGTCTTCGGCAATTTCCTGGTAAGACTTTCCCTCCAGATAGGACATGAGCACCTTCCATTCCAGCGAACTCAAAATTTCTCCCATTTTTTCTTCAATGTCAAAAAATTCTTCCCTGCTGATAATCAATTCTTCCGGGTCGGTTACTTTGGCGCCGGAAATTATATCCATGAGGGTGCGGTCGGATTCTTCGTCGTAAATTGGCTTATTTAGAGAGATGTAAGAATTGAGCGGGATGTGTTTTTGCCGGGTGGCTGTCTTGATGGCGGTAATGATTTGCCTGGTAATGCATAGTTCCGCAAAAGCCCGGAAAGAAGACAACTTGTCCAGGCGAAAATCACGAATCGCTTTATACAGGCCGATCATGCCTTCCTGGATGATATCTTCGCGATCCGCCCCGATTAAAAAATACGATCGGGCTTTGGAACGAACAAAATTTTTATATTTGTTGATTAAATATTCAAGGGCGGCATCATCTCCTTCCCGGGCATACTCCACTACTTCCTCATCAACCATGAATTGATAACAACCCGGAACCTCCATTTGCACATTCGGGTTCACGTTATCCCTCCCGCCTTAATCTACGCTTTATAATCAACTAATCATAATCATTTAACGGGAAAGGCGTTCCGTTCCTTTAGACAGCCCAAACAATACAAGCCTATTATAACTTAGGCTTAAAATTACGTCAAGATCATGTTTTTTTTCGCCGCCAGCCCTCAAAAACAGCCCGTATTTTTTCTTTTAAGCGGTTTTCCAGGTATGCTTCGGCGGGTCGTTCCGTCGTGTAATGATGCTCCCCTTCCCTGGCCGCCTGGATAATACTCCCCAGCAGTTCCCCGGGGGTGAGGCGGTAGGCGCCCTGCCCCAAAACCATGCGCTGCTCGGCCCAATCGGAAGTGACCACATAAACGATATTTTGCCTGGACAGCTCGCCCGCGAGTTTTTCGATGAGGGAATCAGCCGTCTCTCCCGAATTCGTAAAAATTACCCGCAAATTCCCCATCTCCTCCGCTCGCACCAGAGGCTCTTTAACCCGGTGAGCGTCAAAAACTAAAATTATTTGCCTGCCGGTTAAAGCGGCGTGGTTGAGCAAAAGATTAACCAGCCTCGAGCGGGCCAGTTCCAGGTCCGTCTTTCCTATTTCGGCAAATTGCGGCCAGGCATAGATTACGTTGTAACCGTCAACGATCAGATACTCTTTCATGAGCAGCCATTCTCCTTTGCCGGAAAACCTCGTAGGCAAGCACGGCTGCCGCTACCGATGCATTTAAAGAAGTTATGCGCCCGGTCATGGGTAAACGCACCAGCAAATCGCAAACTTTCCGGATGTGCGGGCCGAGCCCTTTCCCTTCGCTGCCGATGACCAGGGCAAGGGGGCCATCCAGCCGCGCATCCCAAAATATTACCCGGGCGGAGCTGTCCGCTCCCACCACCCAGATGTTCTTTTGCTTCAAATACCGGATGGTTTGGGCGATGTTGGCCACCCGCGCCACCGGCAGGAATTCCACCGCCCCTGCGGCTGCTTTGCAGGCTGCCGGCGTCAGCGCAGCGGAGCGACGGGCGGGAATAATGACCCCGTGTACGCCTACAGCCTCGGCAGTGCGCATAATAGCGCCCAAATTATGAGGATCGGTTACTCCGTTTAAAAGGATAAAAAAAGGATCTTCCTGAGGAGATAAGGTCAAGAGATCGTCGACCGACACGTATTCTTTTGGCGCGACAAGAGCAATTATTCCCTGGTGCACCGTCCCGGGAACGAGTTTATCCAGGTAAACCCGTTCAACCTGCTGGACGGGAATGCTTCTTTCCCGGGCCAGCCGGCATATTTCTTTAACCGGTTCCCCGGTAACGCCCCTGGCCAGCAGCACTTTATTGATGGGGCGGTTCCCGCGCAGGGCTTCCCGCACGGGGTTGCGGCCGGCAACCACCCTATCTGGCTTCAAGCAAAACCTCACCCTCCCGCCTCCAAAATGAGCTCCATAATTTCGGCGAGCCGCTGATGTTCTCCCTTCAGGTACAAATAGCCAACCAATGCTTCCAGCGCGGTACTGTAACGGTAATTTTCCGGCTTCGCCCCCCTTGGAGGGTGTGTGCTTTTGGCATTTCTTCCGCGCCGGGCAATAGCTTCCTCCGTCTCGTTAAGACTGCCCGCCAGCGAGCGCATCGCCCTGGCCTGAAAGTCGGCCCGAACGTAGCGAACCGTCTCTTTGTGCAGTTGATCAATTCTGACCAACCCGCGGCCGATCAAATGGCGCCGAATGAACAATCCGTAAACCGCGTCCCCGAGGTAAGCCAGTACCGGGACGGGCAACCCTTCCGGTTTGAGACTATGCTCAACAGGCAAACCGGTCATTTTTCACCAACCCGCTGGAGGCAGGGCCCTGCCTGGAGCGAACACCCTATCTCAATATTTTTATTCCTCATAAAAACATTCATCCCTGACGGACCCTCTTCCAGCGTGTTCCCTGGGGGGTGTCCTCAATTATGATCCCCAGCTCTTTTAAACCGTCCCTGATCCGGTCGGCCGCCGCCCAGTCTTTTTTGGCCCTGGCTTCCCCCCTTAACTGCAGGAGCAAATTGATTAAGGAATGGGCCAGTTCTCCTTCCGCAGTCGGCTCTTCCTCGAAAATTATCTTGCCCCGGGCGTCTGTTTTGAATAGGCCGAGAACCTCGTTAAAACTCTTAAACAGTGCGCAGGTTTTTTCAATTGCGCTTTTGCCGGGAACGGCTTCTTCCTGCAGATAAGTATTTGCTTCTCTGGCCAGCTCGAACCAAAAGCTAATGGCCAGAGCGGTGTTAAAATCGTCGTCCATGGCTTCTTCAAACTGCCTGCGGATGTTTTCCAGACCGGCCAGGTATTCCTGATCCCGGCCGGCAATCTCCGGACGCAACCGCCCGCTCACAGCTTCGCTGACCATGCTCAGACTGTTTTTCAGGCGCTCCCGGCCCCGGCCGGCGGCCAGGACCTTTTCAGGGTCGAAATCCAGCGGGCTGCGGTAGTGAGTCGACAGCAAAAAGAAACGGATAACGAGCGGCGAAAATTTTTCCAATATCTCCCGTACCAGGTAAAAGTTTCCCAGGGATTTAGACATTTTTTCCTGGTTTACGGTAATAAAACCGTTATGCATCCAGTAACGTACAAAGGGTTCCCCGGTAGCCGCCTCGGACTGGGCAATTTCATTTTCGTGATGAGGAAAAATGAGATCCATTCCACCGCCGTGAATGTCAAAATTTATACCCAGATATTTTAAGGACATCGCCGAGCACTCGATATGCCAGCCCGGCCGACCTGGGCCCCAGGGGCTTGGCCAGGAAGGTTCGCCGGGTCTGGCTGCTTTCCATAGGGCAAAGTCCACCGGATTTTTTTTTCGGGGATCAACCTCCACCCTTGCCCCGGCCAGCACCTCGTCCAACGATCTCCTGGAAAGCTTGCCATAGCCGGGAAAGGAATTGACGTCGAAATAGACGTCTCCGTCTACAACGTACGCTGCACCTTTATTGATCAACGTCCCGATCAGCCGGATAATATCTTCCATGTGTTCGGTAACTTTCGGGTGAATATCCGCGCGCTTTACGTTTAAGGCATCGGCGTCTTGAAAATATTCAGCAACGTACCTTGCAGAGAGTTTTAGGGGATCTTCCCCCTCTTCGGCAGCCCGGTTGATAATTTTATCATCAATGTCCGTAAAATTCTGGACGTATTTAACCGTGTATCCTTTGTATTGAAAATAGCGGCGGACCGTATCAAAAAAAACCAGCGGACGGGCATTGCCGATGTGAATGTAGTTGTAGGTCGTCGGACCGCACACATAAATAAAAACTTTGCCCGGTTCCCGCGGGACGAACTTTTCCTTTCGCCGCGTGAGGGTGTTGTATATTTCCAACCAAGACACTCCTTTTTCTCAAGACGCGCTTTTGCGAAACTCCTTTGCTGCTTCCTTTGTTCGATCATCCTGTTTTTCTTCCAGTTCGGCGATCCTCTTCTTTAAATTTTCGATTTCTGCGTGCAAATTATTGATCAACTCCGCGACGGGATCCGGCAGAAGGTCGTGCCGCAAGTCGACGGCGTCGCCTACCCTTTGGCCGTCGCGCACCACCACGCGCCCCGGTACCCCGACAACGGTGCTGTTCGGTGGCACGTTTTTTAAAACCACCGAACCGGCGCCGATTTTCGAATTATCGCCAACCGTAATCGAACCCAGAATTTTTGCGCCGGTGCTGATCACCACGTTATTCCCGATAGTCGGATGGCGTTTGCCTTTCTCTTTGCCGGTGCCGCCCAGGGTAACCCCCTGGTAAATGGTTACGTTGTCTCCTATTTCCGTTGTTTCGCCAATTACTACCCCGGCGCCGTGATCAATGAAAAACCCTTCACCGATCCTGGCTCCGGGATGAATCTCAATCTGGGTGAGAAAACGGGAGATGTGGGAAATAAGCCGCGCAATTAAAAACAGCCGGCGACGGTAGAAAAAGTGCGCGATCCGGTGGAAAATAATCGCGTGCAGGCCGGGGTAGCACAACAAAACCTCCAGCAAATTTTTTGCCGCCGGGTCCCTGTCGAAGACTGCCTGGATCTCCTTTCTTAAGCTTCGCAACAAATAGCAGGCTCCCTCCTTACGCACCCTATTATAACACCCGGGAGACAAAATAGGCAACTTGCTTAAGACAAAAAAACCACAGCCGTCGACCGACTGTGGTTTCGCCATTGTTTAGTGGTGCTTGAGCCTTTCTAATTCCTCCAGTAATCTATCATTTAGCACGCGTATGTACGTGCCCTTCATCCCCAGGGACTTGGATTCAATAACCCCGGCGCTTTCAAATTTACGCAGGGCGTTGACGATGACCGACCTGGTAATTCCGACGCGGTCGGCAATTTTGCTGGCCACCAGCAGGCCTTCCTCGCCGTCCAGTTCCTCAAAGATGTGCTGCACGGCATCCAGTTCGGAATAAGACAGGGTGCCGATGGCGATCTGGACGGCAGCCCTTTTCCGGGCTTCTTCTTCCATCCGCCCCGCGCGGGCTCTTAAGATCTCCATGCCGACGACCGTAGCACCGTATTCGGCCAGGATGAGGTCTTCATCGGTGAAGTGCGTGTCAAACTTGGCCAGCACCAGGGTCCCCAAACGCGAGCCTGCGCCGACAATGGGCACGACAGTGGTTATCTTGTTATTGAATTTGCAGCGGATTTCCGGGTTGAAAACGCAGGCGTTTTCTGTCTGGCAGAAATTGGCGTGAGTTTCGTCCATCCGCAGCAAAGCCTCGTTGTATTGCTGGGGGAACCCGTCCGGGGACTCCACGTAATCGCGCATAATATCGCAGGTGAACCCCTTCAAATAAGCGTAACCCAGCGCCTTGCCCCGGCGGTCGATGATGTAAACGCTGCAGCCGATATTTTCACTCAGGATGGCCGCTATTTCCCGGAAATCGACCGGATAACCAGCTGATTTTTGCAGCAGCTTGTTCAAGGAACGTGTTTTTTCCAATAAGTTGCGCATTTTTCTATTTACACCTCCTTTTCAGCGCCAAAATTATAGAATATAACGGCTCAAGTCTTCGTTCTTGACAATTTCCCCGAGCTTTTGGCGGACATACTCTTCGTCAATGGTAAATGTTTTGCCAGATAAGTCTGAAGCTTCGAAGGAAACGTCTTCTAAAAGCTTTTCCATAATCGTATGCAGCCGCCGGGCGCCGATGTTTTCGGTCTGCTCATTAACAGTATAAGCTATTTTTGCAATTTCGACAAGAGAATTTTGTGAAAATTTTATTTCCACCCCTTCCGTGGCTAAAAGCGAGGTATATTGCTTGATCAAGGAATTGGCCGGTTCGGTGAGGATCTGCAAAAAGTGCTCCTGGGTTAAGCTCTCCAACTCCACCCGAATGGGGAAGCGCCCCTGCAACTCGGGAATCAAGTCCGAAGGCTTGGCCATGTGAAAGGCCCCGGCGGCAATAAATAAAATGTGGTCGGTTTTTACCGGCCCGTATTTAGTCATTACGGTGGAACCTTCGACGATGGGCAAAATGTCCCGCTGCACGCCGCCCCGGGAAACATCGGGCCCGACGCCGCTCTCCCGCCCGGCAATTTTATCAATTTCATCCAAAAAGACAATACCGTGCTCCTCTGCCCTTTTAACCGCCAGAGAATGAACTTCGTCCAGGTCAATTAATTTTTGCGCTTCCTGGTGCGTTAATATTTCGCGGGCTTCATCCACGGTCACCTTTCTTTTCCGTTTTTTCTTGGGCAGGAGGTTGCCGAGCATGTCCTGCAAATTAATGCCCATCTCTTCAACTCCGGAAGCCGTGAAAACTTCCAGCATCGGCGGAGTGTTGTCCTCTACCTCTATTTCTACGTATTCCTTTTCCAGTTCGCCCCGGGCCAGCTTTTCTCTTAAAGTTTCCCGTTCAAATTGAATCCTCCGGATCCTTTGTTCTTGCATGTGATCCGCGGGTTCGGGCGGTCTCGCGCCGCCGAAAAGGAGTTCCAGCGGGTTGCGCACGGAGGCTTCCTGCTTCGGCAGGGGAGCAAGCAATTCAATTATTCTTTCTTCGGCCATTTTTTGGGCCTTCTCCTCCACTTTGACCATTTTTTCCTGCTTGACCATGCGGACAGAAGTTTCCACGAGGTCGCGGATCATGCTGTCCACGTCCCGGCCCACGTAACCTACTTCCGTAAACTTGGTCGCTTCCACTTTGACGAAAGGGGCTTTCACCAGCCTGGCCAGCCGGCGGGCAATTTCCGTTTTGCCTACCCCGGTGGGGCCGATCATCAAGATGTTTTTGGGTATCACCTCGTCGCGCAACTCGGGCGGCAGTTTGCTTCGCCGGTACCGGTTCCGCAAGGCGATGGCCACCGCTTTTTTGGCCCTGTCCTGGCCGACGATATATTTATCCAACTCTTTGACAATTTCCTTCGGGGTCAGTTCCTCCATGCTAACTACCTCCATCCAGCTCTTCGACAGTAATTTCTTCATTGGTATAGACGCATATGCCAGCGGCGATGGAAAGCGCCTCCCTGGCTATTTGCGCCGGCGGCAGGGTGGTGTGCTTGAGCAGCGCCCGGGCCGCCGCCAGGGCGTAAGGGCCGCCGGAACCAACGGCGACGGCGTCGTCGTCCGGTTCGATTACTTCTCCTGAACCGGAGATAACGAGTAAATGTTCGCGATCGGCAACGATCAACAACGCTTCCAGCCGGCGCAGGATCCGGTCAGTCCGCCAGTCCTTGGCCAGTTCGACGGCAGCCCGCTGGATGTTCCCGTGGTAGGCTTCCAGCTTGCCCTCGAACTTTTCGAACAATGTAAAGGCGTCGGCTACCGACCCGGCGAAGCCGGCAAGCACCCGGTCATTGTAGAGGCGCCGGATTTTTCTGGCCCGGTGCTTTAAAATGGTGTTCTGGCCGAAGGTTACCTGGCCGTCGCCGGCCAGGGCGACCCGGCTGTTTTTTTTCACCGCGACTATAGTAGTAGCATGAAACATTTTTAATTCCTCCTTAGTTTCCCAGCCCCTACCCGCCAGCTCTACCCTGAAAACAGGCTTTCGCCCGCCGTTCGTTTGCCGTCGCTCCGACGCTGCGGGCCGACGAGACATCGGCTTGGTTCGGAGCGAACCAGGCAGCGCTGCAAAATGCGCGTGGTACATTAGTTTTATTTTCTTAATCGGTTTTCCGGCGATTCCTGTCAGTTTTCTATCATCGTGTTATCTGCGCGTTTCGCGCTGCCGGTTCGCTTTCCTCACCTGCACCGTGTCTCGTTACCGGCGCCTTTAGCATATGTCGCTCCTGGCAAACCGAACGGCGGGCCGGTCATTTTCGTTTTCTGTTGGTGCCACAAAAGTGACATGGAAGTCTAATCCCTTAGCCCCCTAATCCCCAGTCCCCCTCTCCCGCGGGTGGCTTTTCAGATACACTTGCCTTAACTTCTCCCTGGTCACATGTGTATAGATCTGGGTCGTTGACAACCGGGCGTGGCCCAGCAACTCCTGGACGGCCCGGATATCTGCCCCTCTGTCCAGAAGGTGCGTCGCAAAGGAGTGCCTGAGCATGTGCGGACTCACGCGCCGCCCCAGCCCGCATTGCCCGGCGTATTTTGCGATAATTTTCTGCACTCCTCGGGTGGACAGGCGATTGCCAAAGCAGTTCAAAAAGAGGGCCCGGCCGGGGTTCCCTTTTTCGGCCAAAAACGGCCTGCCACTGCGCAGGTAATTCCGCAAAGCTTCCCTGGCGGGAACGCCAATGGGCACGATGCGCTCCTTTCTTCTCTTGCCGCGTAACTTGATTAATTGGGTCGACAAATCCAGATCCTCTAAATTAAGACCCACCAACTCACTTACGCGTATTCCTGCCCCGTAAAGGGTTTCCAGGAGGGCCCGGTCCCTTAAAGCCAGAATACTCAGCTGCCGCGGCGCTTCAACTAAATGCCGGCAGTCGTCTTCAAAAAGAAAAGAGGGCAGGCGCTTCGACATGCGCAAGTGGCCCGTTCTGGCCCAGGGGTTGTCGGGTATTTCTCCTTCCCGGCTTAAATAGCGGAAAAAAGACCGCCAGGCGGCAAGCTTGCGGTTAATTGTGCTCCGGGCCAATCCCTGGCTGCTCAATCCGGCCAGGTAGGCGCGGACCGCCGCGTAATCAACTTCGCCCGGCTTTAAACTTGTTTCTTCCTTGCTTAACAAGGACGCGAAAAAAGCTAAACCCTGAAAAAGGTCTTTTTGATAATTTAGCAGGGTATGCGCCGAGGCGTTTTTTTCAACCTGTAAATAGTTAATAAAACTATCGATGGATGAGTACATGGGCTAATCCCCCCTCCCCCGGTCAGAATGTCGCACGCCAGGGAGTTAACCTTTGCACCGGAACCGCACGGAGGCGATCCTGGAGCTTTTTCCAACGGGGCTGCAAGTTTGGTTTTATGGCGAAACAACGTCTTCCAGACCGATATCAGCCGACTGACGACTGACGACTGACGACTTATTTTGGCTTTCCCCGTTTTCGCCCGCTTCTTTTTCCAGCTGAAGGCCGCATTTCTCGTTAAGGCACTTCAACCGCCAAATCCCGTCGCGACGCCCTTTGACGACCATTAACCCGGCGCATTCCGGGCACTTTTCGGTGCTGGGTACGTCGAAAACAACAAAATCACATTCGGGATAACGGGAACAACCGTAAAAACGCCGGCCTTTTTTGCTGCGCCGTTCCACCAGCTCCCCTGCGCAGTGCGGGCAGGGTATCCCCGTGGAGGCCGACAGTGGCTTTGTCTGGCGGCATTCCGGAAAGCCCGGACAGGCCAGAAATTTCCCGTAACGGCCCATTTTAACAACCATCTTCCGGCCGCATTCTGCGCAAACCTCTTCGGTAACCTCGTCGGCAATTTCGATTTTACCGATCTCTTCACTGGCCCTGGCAACCATTTCCTGAAAGGGGTAATAAAATTCCGCCAGCATTTGCACCCAGTCCAACTCCCCTTCTTCGATCAGGTCCAGTTTTTCTTCTACCGTGGCGGTAAACTCCACATCAATTATTTCCGGAAAATGCTTTTTTAATAAATCAACGACGACCATCCCCAGTTCGGTGGGAACGAATTGCCTGTTTTCCCTCACCACGTATCCTCTTTTTTGAACGGTTTCGACAATCGGCGCATATGTGCTGGGGCGGCCGATACCCTTTTCCTCCAGGGTTTTCACCAGGGTTGCGTCGGTGTAACGAGGAGGGGGCTGGGTAAAATGTTGTTTTGGTTCTAATGATTTGAGTTCCAGGCGATCCCCTTCCGTTAATTCTGGAAGCACCCGCCCCTCCTCCTCGTTTTCGGGCTCGTCCAGAGACTCAACGTACACCTGCATAAAGCCGGAAAATTTAACAACCGAACCGGTCGCCCGGAAAATGAATCTCCCCGCGGCGATATCCACACTGGTGGTTTCGATGAAGGCAGGGCTCATCTGGCCGGCCAGAAAACGGGACCAGATCAGTTTATACAACCTGTACTGGTCCTGCGTCAAGTACTTTTTAACGGCTTCGGGCTCCCGGTACAGAGAGGTCGGGCGGATGGCTTCATGGGCATCCTGGATTTTTCCTTTGGCTGGTACTTTGCGGGGCTCACCGGGGATGAATTTCGCCCCGAATTTTTCCAGAATGTAGGATCTCGCCTCATCCCGGGCGGAATCAGCCACCCGGTTAGAGTCGGTACGGATATAAGTAACCAGCCCCACCGGACCCTCCTCTCCCAGGTCGAGCCCTTCATATAACTGCTGGGCCACCGCCATGGTACGGCGGGCGGTAAAATGTAATTTCCGGTACGCTTCCTGCTGTAAAGTGCTGGTGGTAAAAGGGGGGGCCGGCTGGCGCACCTTGTTCTGCCGGCTGATTTTCCCAACGCGGTAGTCTGCGCCGGCTAATTCGTGTAAAATTTCCTCCAGGCGGGCTTGATCCGGAATCTCTGCCTTTTCTTCACCAATTTTAAACAGCCGCGCGGCAAAGGACTTATTCTTCTTTCCCTGGAAAATTGCCGTCAATGTCCAATATTCTTCGGGAACAAAAGCCCGGATCTCTTCCTCGCGATCGCAGATTAACCGCACGGCCACAGACTGCACGCGTCCCGCACTCAATCCCTTTTTCACTTTCTGCCACAGCAGCGGACTCAAACTGTACCCCACCAGCCGGTCCAGGATCCTTCGCGCCTGCTGGGAATTTACCCGATTGCAGTCGATGGGGCGGGGGTTTCGAATCGCTTTTTGGACGGCCTGCCGGGTAATTTCGTTAAACTCAATCCGGCAGGGCCGGTCTTTCTCGATCTGCAATAAATCCAGCAAGTGCCAGGCGATCGCTTCCCCTTCCCGGTCCGGGTCCGGAGCCAGGTAAACCCGATCCACTTTTTTTGCGGCGCTTTTCAATTCTTTAATGATCTCTCCCTTGCCCCGAATAGTTATGTACCTGGGGTGAAAATCATCTTCTACCTTGACTCCCAGCTCGCTTTTCGGCAAATCGCGGACGTGGCCCAGCGAAGCCTTGACAGTGTATTTCTTCCCGAGAAATTTAGCTAAACTTCTCGCCTTTGCCGGGGATTCCACAATCACCAGTGTTGTTGCCAAAAAAACCACTCCCCCAAAAAATCACTCTTCCCATATATAAATACCCACTTGTTGAAAAAATTTATCCCGGAAAATCTTTTTCAGGGATTAACTTTAGTTTAAGGTGCGCAGGACGTAAAACTTTCCGGGCATTTGCCTGACCAGCCCCTTAATTTCCAGAAACATCAAGCCGGCAAGGACCTCCTGGGCCGGCAAACCGGAGCGGCTGATTAACTCATCAAGATGCGCCGGCTCGTGGGAAAGCAGGTGGTAGACTGCTTTTTCCCCGTCCGTCAGCCGGGGAAACACCGGTGTTTTGCCGGCTTGCGGTTTAAACAGGGAGCTCACGCCGATTTCTTCCAGGATGTCGGCAACGTTTTCGACCAGGCGGGCGCCTTGCTTGATCAACCGGTTCGGTCCTCTGCTTAACGGACTGCTGATGTTTCCCGGCACGGCCAGCACGTCCCGCCCCTGCTCCAGGGCGCAATCGGCGGTGATCAGGGCCCCGCTGCGCTCGCCCGCTTCTACCACCACCGTGGCCTTGGCAATACCGCTGATAATCCGGTTGCGGACGGGAAAATGCCAGGGCTCCGGCGTCGTTCCCGGCGGATATTCACTCACCACGGCGCCGGCGGAAATAATCTTCTCCATCAGGCGCTGGTTTTCCCGGGGATAAACAACATCCACGCCGCAGCCAAGGACGGCGATGGTCGTTCCGCCAGCGACCAAAGCCCCCCGGTGGGCGCTGCTGTCGATCCCCCTGGCCATGCCGCTGACTACTATAATGCCGGCCTGGGCCAGTTCGCCGGCTATTTTTTCGGCCACGGCCAGTCCGTACGGCGTCGGTCGGCGGGAACCAACGATCGCCACCGCCAGGCCATCCGCGGGCGGCAACGTACCCTGGACAAAAAGCCCCGGAGGCGGGTCAAAAATTCGGCGCAGCATTTCCGGGTAGCCAGAATCATTAAATTGGACGTATTTTATGTTGCTTTTTTCCAACCGGGCAAGCGCCGCTTCCGGATCCACCTGTGCCCGGCGTCGCACCAGCGCTCCGGCAGACTCCCGGGAGAAGCCACCGGTTTCTACTAAATCCTGTTCGGATGCCAGCCAGGCCGCTCGCGCCGAACCAAAACGCTCCACTAAATTCCAGATCCGCTTAGCCAGACCCGGCAAAACGATCTGCCACCCCAACCAACATGCCTTCTCCTGCATTATACCCACCCTAAAACCTTAATTGTCAAGGGCATTCGGGAAAAGAGAGGCAATTTCCTGCTGCTTTCAAAACTTTTTTCCAAAAAAATTTAAGCACCGGTCAAAAAGATAATTTATTTCTTCAGCTTCTCCAATAACGGCTCCAGCGGCTGTGGAGAGATTAGCATATCCCTGAATAAATCGCCAAACTCTTTTAGCCGGTCAAAGATGGTATGAATATTCACTGCAGCCGGTAGAAAGTTCATCTGTTCCACTTCTTTCCAGGATAAGGGGGCCGAAACGGGCGCTCCGGGGAGGGGCCGCAGACTGTACTGAAAAGCCATGGTTTTGCCGCGGCCGTTTTGCAGGTAATCTATGTACACTTTCCCTTTTCTATCGGCAACCTTTCGTTCGGTGGTCGCCAGCCCCGGATGGCTGCGCACAACCATCTCCGCGATTGCCTGCATTAAGAAGGTTACCGTTGGAAAGGGGTAGACCGGTCGAATCGGGATAAAAAGATGCAGTCCGCTGGCCCCGGAAGTTTTTACGAAAGCCTGCAAGTTAAAACGGCCCAGCAACTGGCGAGTTATTAAAGCTACTTCCAGTACTCTGGAAAACGCAACTCCTTCGGCGGGATCGAGATCTAAAACGGCAATGTCCGGGCAATTTACCTGCCTCGCCCTGGACAAAAAAGCGTGTACTTCGATGCAGGCCTGGTTGGACAGCCAGACAAGTGTAGCCAGATCATTGCATAAAATATAGTTGACGATCTTCCGCGAGTGGGCAACGGGGCAGGTCTGAATCCAGGGCGGGGCGTATTCCGGGCATTCTTTTTGATAAAACGCTTCGCCCGTAATTCCGTCCGGGTAGCGCTTCATCACCAGCGGGCGGTTATATAAATAGGGAAGCAGCACCGGCGCAATATCCGTGTAGTACTTGATGAGATGGGCTTTCGTTAAGCCTTCCGGCCAGAACACTTTATCCAGATTGGTAAGCTCTACCTCTTTACCGGCTACTTTGACGTAAGGCATGAAACGTCGCGTCCCCGCTTTTTTGAACAATAAGATCCAATATTCTTGAGGATGGCTGCTTGTTTTTCTTTTGCCCCAATTCCCTGTTTACAATTCGCCTTGTGCCGGTTCTAAAAGCATCCCGGACTTCAAAAAAATAAAAGGCCTGCAAGTTTTATGTGCAGGCCTTTTCTGCATTAAAGCCTATTTGCCACCCGAACCCCACCAGGGGAAGCAGCAAAAGATTATTATTATGATGATGATGATCCACCACCACCACCACCAGCCGCCGAACCATTGCGTTTGCGGAGAAGCGGGCATAGAGGATACCTCCTTTTCTTAAGTTGTTTAGATAGCTAAATTAAGCCTGTACTCCTGCCGCGTTCCACCAGAAACCAAAAGCTACAACGAGCAGAATCAAGATGAGGAAGATCAGAAATGCGAAACTGCCGCCGCCTGCTGCTCCAGGAACTCCGAAACCCATAAGTTTAGCCTCCTTTTTTAGATTTTAATAAGGGCACTTCCGGGAAACCGCCGCCGGTTACGAACTGGCCGCGTTCCACCAGAACCCAAAGCTTACGATGAGTAAAATCAGCACCAGGAACACCAGGAAAGCAAAGCTGCCGTCCCAGTAGAGGCTATAGCCCTCCTCACTCATGAAGAAACCCTCCTTTCATGGTTGACTGAATGATTCATCTTTCCTTTGGGAGTTCTGATACCATAATATGGCTATGGCGCAAGATGTGTTACATTGACGTTAAAAATTTTCGTCGAAAGGAATTTTATCCGGGCGCATTTTTTGGTAGCGGGGTTGGCGCAGGAGGCCGTCCTCGGTAAGGGCAAGGTAGCTTACCGTGCAGATCAGTACTGGCTTTACCCAGTGGATGTTTTTTGTGTTCGCACGGAAAAGAAAATCCCCAGGGGGATGTTTGGTCTCGAGTGGTTTTAACAATTCCATTAAAAACTCTTCCTCGTGTTTGCTAAAACCAGTTCCCACTTTACCGCGGTAAATAAAGGCACCTGCAAAATAATCGGCCAGCAGTAAAGCCCCCAGTTTTCTTTCGCCGCGTCCTTTTTCGTAGCCAAAAATAATTAAATCCATCTCTTTGGTGGAGCGAATTTTTCGCCAGTACCTGGAGCGTTTGCCGGGCAGGTACGGGCTTGCCAGGTGTTTGGCCACCATTCCCTCTAAGGAACGCTCCCGGCAGGCCTCAAAAAATTCTTTGCCTTTCTCGAAAACAAAATCGGAAATAACCAGGGGGCCATCTCCAACAGCCCCGGCAAGGATTTCCTTACGTTCTTTTAAAGGCTTTGCCAGAAGGGAAGCCCCGCCTAAATAAAGAACGTCAAAGGCCACAAAAATTGCGGGGTTCACCGCCGCCATCCGCCTTATTTTGAGCGGGTCGTTTATTCTGCCGCGGGCCTGAAGGGCGGCAAAGGAAGGAAGGCCGTTTTTGAAAGCAACAATTTCGCCGTCAAGCAGGGCGGGCCTTTTTTTAACGAGGGGATGGAGGTTGGCCAGTTCGGGAAAGGCCGGCGTCAGGTCCTTTAAATTGCGCGACCGCAGGACGGTGCCGTCTTCGAGGTAGGCGAGGCACCGGTAGCCGTCCCATTTCACTTCGTAAAGGAAGTCCGGACTGTCAAAAGGTTCCCCGTTCACTGCGAGCATGGGTCGAATGAGAGGCAACCTGGCGATAAGGAAAATTCACCTTCTTAGCGCAAAAAATTATTAAATGAGAAGTGTTCAGCTTCGCCCCGCGGCTTTTCTCTTTCCTTTTCCAGGCGTCCCCCGTTCGGCCTGGGCTTTTTCGATGCTGGCTTTCAGCGCCTGCATTAAATCAACCACCTTTTCCGGTTCGGGCCGGGCGACCGGCGCCACTATCTGCTCGTCGGCAATACGGGCCTGGATAATTTCCAGCAGGGCCTCCCGCCGTTCGTTGCGGTATTTTTCCGGCCTGAATGCGGTGGACAGGCTGTTAATCAGGCTGACGGCCATTTTTATTTCGTTTTCGTGGAGGTTTACCCGGTAATGCAATTCCTCAATCAGCCGCGCATCCCTTATTTCATCAGCGTAGAACATGGTGCTCATGATCAGCCCGGCACCGGCCACCCGCACGGCGGCCAGGGAAATTTTGCTACGCACGACGACGTTGGCAACGGCCACCTTATTCGTTTCTTCCATGGCCCTTCTTAAAAGTTCGTAAACCTTTTCTCCACCCGCCGCCGGAACCAGGTAATACGCTTTGTCGTAATAGACGGGGTCGATCGCGGTCAAATCTACAAAATCCTGGATATCAATACTATGCGTGGTTTCTTGGGCAAGACCTTCCAAATCTTCCTCCCCAATTACTACGTAACGTCCTTTTTCGTATTGGTAGCCGCGCACAATTTCTTCGGCGCTTACTTCCTGATTGCAATACGGGCAGTATTTTCGATATTGAATCGGCGTTTTACACCTTTTGTGCAGGGAATTAAACTTCAGATCCTTTTTTTCGGTAGCTACATAAATTTTTACCGGAACATAAACCAGCCCGAAACTGATTGCTCCTTTCCATAAAGGCCGCACGCAGAGGATCACCTCTTTCCGGTTGAATTGGCATCACCGGGGCAAGACTTTTTTCCACCGTTCTCTGCCCCAAAAATAGTCCTTTGCCCGCCGTTCGTTTGCCGTCGCTCCGATGCTGCGGGCCGACGAGACATCGGCTTGGTTCGGAGCTAACCAGGCAATTGAGAGGTGAGAGGCGGGAAGTGAGAGGTAAGATTTTAAAATTCCCACCTCCAACTTCTCACATCCCACTTCTCAGTTGCGCTGCCGGTTCGCTTTCGCGCGTTACCGGTCCTACGCATATGTCGTTCCTGGCAAATCGAACGGCGGGCCGGCCCGGCACTCAGCTTTTCCGTTATTTTACTCTATGCTTTCCATGCCGGTTTTGGATTGGACTCCAATCAACATAAAACAAAAAAGCTAGTTTAAGCTGAGTGCCGGGCATCCCCTGTTGGTGTCGCAAAAAGCGGCACGGGCGTCTAATCCTTTTTCCAATTCCTACCTAACAAACTGGTGGTACGCCCAGACCGCTATGGGCAAAACCAGGGTGAGCAGGGCAATCAAAAATGTCCCCACCGCCCCCCGCCGATAGCCCTGCCGCCAGGTCCAGCGGGCGTAGGTGCTTAAGTAATAAGAAACTGCCAGCAAGAAAAGCAAGATCAGCAAATTAAGCATGCCGGAAAACCCCTTTGAAACCTCTTTTAGCTCATGTGCTTACCGCTTTTGATGTTTTCCGCAGCAGGCCGATGCGCCGGATCTGGGTAGCAAAAGTTACGTGCACGCTCGCCTGCGGATATAACTCCGGCCAGTTCATTTTTTGCCACTGGGGGTAGGTGGCCGCCAGGCGCCTGGCCTTAAAACCGAAACCGAAAATATCGGACCGGAATTCTTCTTGCGTCTTGCGAATCAATTTTCTTGTCTGGGCTTCCAGCCGCCGGTCCAACTCCCGTTCGAGAACGGGCAGTTTTTCCGGCCTTTCATAGTTTATCCCGCTCTGGATGGAAATAATCTCGGCGTCCAGCGGCACCCGCACATTAATTACAGGAACCCCTTCGGGATTAAGGCGGACTTTTATTTGCGGTTTTCTTTCCGCCTGCAACCTTAAAATTACAAACCGGTCAGGCCTGGCCGGGTCGGGAAAGGCGTAAAAACTTTCCCGGAACCAGCCCCTTAGCATATTCAGGATAACGGTTTCGCTGCCGTTGATCGTCCCCGCCATCCTGGCCCCGCGAAAAACGGCCGAGCCGGCCAGTTCAATTTTATTGCCGCCTTTCCGCGGAAGCTGACCGGCGATAAAGTCCCCTTCGGATTTATCCCGGGCTTCCTTTTCTCGCTTTGCTTCTTCCTTCCGTTCCAAACCGATCAGCGTGCAGACGGGCTGAATGCTTTTTGATTTCATATCACCGTAAAAATGATGAACCTGGTTAAAAGGAATAAACCCTACGTAACGCTGCGTCTCCATAAACAGCTCGGCATATTTCGCGGGGTTGGCCTCCATCAGGGGCTGAAACTTTTCCAGCAGTTCGCGCGCGCTTCTCTGGGAAACGCCGATAAAGACGGTGCGGCGGAATTCCGGGTAACGCATTAACGGCGCCAGGTAACGATCCAAACCTTCTTTCGCGATTTCCTGGGAAAATAAAATAACTTTTAAATGGTTAAGGGTCGAACGGCGCTCAATCACGGAATTAATCATGTCCAGGCCCGTTAAAATCGTTCTGCTTTCCACCGAAATAGTCACGGACGGCTTCTGGCCGCCCCCTCCGCCTCCCCCGCCGCCGATGGCACCGCCGCCGCCCCCTCCGCCCATCCACCTGGGCACCGCGATCAAGGCCGTTAAAGTAAGCACGTTTTCCTTTCCCTTGTCTACTCCCAAAAGTAAAACGTGGGCGGTTTCGTCAATTTCATGGTATCCCCAGCAGCCGGAGAGAAACAAGGAGGAGGCCAGAACTAATCCCAGGCAGCATCGCGCGAAGGATCGCCTGTCCTCTTTATGGTTGACCCGCCGGGGCATTGCCTTCCTCACCGCCTTTCCCTCTTTTTTCCTTAACTTTCTCCAAGAGATACAACAGCGCGGGTAAAAGGAAGGCCGGAACCCAACCGTAAAACCTCAGTAAGTTGAAATCAACCCAGAGCACCTGACTGACATTGGCCGGTATAAAAGCCAACGAATAAGTGATGATGGCCACCGGCAACAGAAACGGGCGGTGGTAGGGCAGCCGGAGGGTTCTGGCAATGATCACGCCGCCTATGTACGTTGCGATAGCAACGTGCAGCATCCCGACCAAAGCCCAGATGGGCACAAAAATTGATTCTAAACGCTGCAAGAAACGACCAAAGTAAATCAACCGGGACATCTCATAAGAAGGCAGGGACATTTCCTGCAGAACCGATACGCCAAAAGTCATGAGCATAGCAACCATGGTCAGGGTTACCGTCAGACCGCCGATGCCAATCGCGCCCAGGCCGGTTTTCCGTATATCGGGCTCCTTAAGAGATGGAAAAACAAGGAGCAAAAAAACTACCCCACACGCCACGGAACACCTAAAGAAACTCTCCTTCAATATCTTTGTTATCCCGGCGCCGGCCAGGGGAAAAAGATAATCGAACCGCCAGTAGGGGTAGGTGAGCAGGCTCACCAGCAGAACGGTGAAACCGATAAAAAAAGTGATAAACAGCGAACTCCTGGCCATCGCCTCCAGACCCAGATGGCAGCCTACCAGAGAACCCAGCAACATCCCGGCCATCGCTACACTGATGGGCAACTCCGGAATACTGATCGTCAGCACGCGTTCGGCATATTGCCGTAAAACCAGACTTGAAGAAACAAGAAAAGTAACCAGGTAGACAAAAGAAAGCAACCCATTTAAATAAGGCCCGATTAATTCTTCGCCTACTTCAACAAGACTCTTTCCCGGGTGTTTTTTCATCAGGGCGGCGGAAGGCAAAAAAAGAACTCCGGCGGTAATTGTGGCAAACAAAAGGATCAACCAGGCGCCGGTTTGCCCCACCTCCACCAGTTGGGCCATAAAGGCAAGAAACAATTCGGTAATGATCAGCACGACAACGAGCAACATGGCTTCCCGGCTCGTGATTTTACCTTCATCGACCAACTACCGGCCACCCCTTTTGTTCAGCCAGCTCCGGCTGATGTCGGGCTGCCGCCTGGCCTGCTTCGGCTGAAGGTATTCCGGCCGCTTCTCCTGCTGCCAGACCGGTCCCCGGTATAGGACATCCGGCGCTGACCCGACCTGCGGGGTTACGGGCGCCAGGTAAGGCACGCCGAAGGATTTCGCCGCCGCCAAAAAGTGCAGGTGAATGAAAACCCCCAGAATAAGCCCGTAGATGCCCATGAAAGCGCCCAACAAAATATTAAAAAAGCGGATGAACCGGGCCGTCAGCGCAAGGGAATAATTGGAAACGGTAAATCCGCCGATGGCCGTCACGGCCACGATAATAATCAGGATGGGGCTGACGATGTTGGCCGCCACCGCGGCCTGGCCCAAAATCAAAGCGCCCACAATACCCAAGGTAGGGCCAATCGGGCCGGGGATGCGGATTCCCGCCTCCCGGATCAACTCAAAGGAAATTTCCATGATCAACACTTCGACGATCGACGGAAAAGGTACGTTTTCCCGGTTGGCCGAAATGGCCAGAAGCAGATCCGTAGGGATCATTTCGTGGTGATGGGTAACTACCGCGATGTAAATGCCGGGCAAAAAGGCGGCCAGGAACAAGCCCAGGAGCCGGATGTACCGCAGAAAGCTGCCGAAAGGCCAGCGTACGTAAGCATCCTCGGGGTTCTGGAAGACATTGAAAAAGGTGGCAGGAACTAACAGGGCGTAGGGATTTCCGTCGACCATGACGGCCACCTGGCCTTCTATCAGCCCGGCAATCACCCGGTCGGGCCGCTCCGTAGACAGCGTTTGCGGCACCAAAATAAAATGGTTATCTTCGATAAACTGCTCCAGCATGCCGCTGTCGCCGATGTAATCGGTTTTTATCGAATGGATCCGTCGTTTAACCTCCGCCAGTAACTTGGGGCTGGTTAAACCGGCGATGTACATGACGGCGCAGTCCAGCCGGTTAATCCGGCCGATTTTGAAAAATTCGGTAATCAAGTTGGGGGAATGGAGTGACTTTCGAATTAAGGCGGTATTGATCCTTAAGGTTTCCGTAAAACCTTCCTGAGGGCCGCGGATAACCATTTCATTGGCCGGCCGCCCCACCTGGCGGTGCTCCCAACCTTTGGTTTCAACCATAATGGCCTGCGGGCAATAATCCACCAGCACCGCGGTAGAACCCATTAAAATCCCGTCCACCACGTCCCGCAGCTCGGCAGTGGCATCCACCTGGTTGCCGGGAAGCAGGTGCTTGATTACCGTCTCCAGAAGCGTTTCGCTCTTGTCCACGTTCAGCCCGGCAAGCAGCATCAGCGGCTCCAGAATGGAAAGGTTCTGCAAGACCCGGTCCGTCATCCCGTCGATATAAATGACAGCGGCGGCCACGGGAGGATCGGTCCCGATGGTAAACTCCCTGAATATCACGTCCTTATTGGTGGGAACGTGAAGGGTTTTTTTCAGACATTGCAGATTTTTTTTCAGGTTGGCCGATACCTTGCCCAGTTCCCCGGCATCGATGTTGCTGCCCTCAGATTGTTTTTTTTGATTGCCGCATTTATACCAGGCCGAAACGGGGGTGGCCCGCCGGGGCCGCTTAAATTTTTCCCTGCCGGCCGGGTCTCCCCTTTTACCCCGGCCATTGCGCATATCTTTCTGCTCGCCGGCCGAGGTTTTCTGTTTTGTTGGCTGCTCCGCTGATCTGTCCCCGCGGACGTTCCGGACTTCCGGCTGTTCCCGGGTATCCTCTTGCCCTGTCTTATTCTGGACGCCTTCACTGTCGGCCCGCCCTTGTGCCTCCCCGGCCTGTTCACCGCCGTCTTCTCTCCCGAGCGCGGCCTGCGGGCCTAAAAGTTCAAAAGGCTTTTGCTGCGGGGGTTGGAAAACCATTATTTTTAACAGGTTGTCCCAAATCACCATGCTTGCTTACCTCCCGGAAAGTAACCGGGCTTCACCCCGGTGATCAGCCGGTTTCTCCATAATTCATTTTATTATTGCTCAGCAGGGGCCGGTTAAATGCCTGGGGTTTAAATGAATTTCTTGCCAACTTTCTCGCCGTTAAAGGTGAAAAGAACTTTCTTGCCGTCCAGGACGGTTTCCAGGTGCACCGTCCGGCCCCAGAGCCGGTAAAGGTACGGCAGGGTTTTCTCCAGGTAAAACACGTCTAACTCGGTTCCTTCGTAGCAGTGGCGCAAGTACAGCTCGCCCCTTTTGTTGAAATCACCGTCTTCCACGACAATGTATGGGTACCCGCAGTTCGTCAGGCTGGCCACGATACCGTCCCGAACCTTTTCCCAGTCTTTCTCGACTATTTTCCATTCGTGCCCCTGCTTTTTATAAAGATATAAATCAAGCTCTTCCACCAGTTCTTTGGTCAAATAGTTTCTCAAAAAGGAAAGGTCGTTTTCCAGTTCCCGTACCTCAAAGATCTTCTTTCTTCCTTCCCCTCCGGGACGCCCGAATTTCTTTTTTTCCTCTTCGGAAGGCTGCTCCCACCTCTTCTCAATGTCTTCAAAGATTTTCAGGCCCAGGTAATAAGGGTTCAGGCGAAAGCGTAAGGGCTGGATAACGCCGGCGTGCATTTTAGCGAACTCGATTGTTTCTTCTTCAGTAAGGTCAATCTCCCGCATAATGCGCAGGTGCCAGTACGTGGCCCACCCTTCGTTCATTATTTTAGTCTCCATTTGCGGCCAGAAATAAAGCATTTCCTGGCGGACAACCGAAATAATATCACGCTGCCAGTCTTCCAAATCACGGGCGTGTTCCATAATAAAAAGGAGCAAATCCTTTTCCGGTTTTGCGGGAAATTTTTTATTTTCCTCCTTTTGGTGGGGGCATTCGCGTCCGAGATGATCCAGCTCCCAGAGATCGTCATAGGGAGTTTCTTTGCGGTTCCGGCAACCGGCGGCGCAAGCCCCTTGCCCCCCGGCAACGGCACAGCCTTTTCCCTCTCTCGCCGGAAAGGTCTCCTTTTTAGGTTCCGGACCTTTCCGGTGATCCGGATCGACGTGTTCCTGAACGGAAATCACGGCGTCCAAAAAAGCTTCCACCCGGTCCCGGCCGTACTTCAGCTCGTACTCCCGGAACCTTTGCGCGGCACTGGCCATAGATTCCACCATATACTTCGCCGTCTTCTGAAAGTGGACGTTGCTTTTAAAAAAATCGCTGTGGGCCAACACGTGGGCAATGACCAGCTTGTTTTGAATCAAGGAGTTGCCTTCCAGCAGAAAGGCATAACACGGATCGGAATTAATCACCAGTTCGTAAATCTTGCTCAGGTTGTAGTCGTACATTGTTTTCATCTTATGGTAAGCCTTGCCGAAGGTCCAGTGCGAGAACCGGGTGGGCATGCCGTAGGCGCCAAAAGTATAAATAACGTCGGCCGGACAGAGCTCGAAGTACATATCGTAAAAATCCAGGCCGAACTCCCTGGCCTTGGCCGTAATTTTATCCACGGCTTCTTCCAGCAGGCGTAATTCTTCCGGCATCACGGGTCACCTCTTTTGCTTAAGTTTTAATAGATAGATTATGTTTGGAATTAAGTTGAATTGCCTTTCAAAAAAAAGAAAAAGCCGGGCTAAATTTGCCTGGCGTGGCAAGAAGCAATTTCTCTAAGTGAGCGGTTTTACTGAACATTTATCTTGCGATAAACCAGACCTTCAAAAACAGCTACGAGGTCCTGATTCTGGTCGACCACCTGAATGCGGTACAGCCTTGTCTTGTTGCCCTGATTTTCTTCCCTGGCGACGGCTCTTAAGGTGGCTCCCGGAGGAACGGCTTTTAAGTAGTTAATAGTAGCGCTTAAAGCCACCGCGACCGCCCCCCCGGCGTTGCTGGCCGCGCTGAAAGCTATATCGGCCAGGGCGAAAATCGTTCCCCCGTGGGCAATCCCGTGAAAATTACACAGGTGCTCCGGCACTTTTATTTCTACAACGGCGTAGCCTGGTGCAATCTCCAGAAAGCGGGCGCCCAAAAAACGGGCAAACGGATCGCCGGTTATTCTTTCCTTTATTTCCACGTCGATGCTCCCTCCCCAGCTAAATTTACCATACAAATCAAGCCGGGGCAAGGATCGGGAATCCGGCATTAGGCTTGGAAATTCCGGATAATTCCTCACTATCCCCGCAGCCCTAATCCCTCCTTCCATCTTTATTTGAAGCAACTACTTGCGCGCTACCGGATATTTACCGTAAAGCGGTCTTGCGCCGGCGCAAAAAATTTTTTCAGTGCCGGGTAGACACCGCTTTTGTCCTTAATAGTAACGACAATGAAATTTGGGTCGGTAATCCTTTTGTAGGCCGAACGTAAAGTGCTGGTATAATAATAGGGGCCTTCAATTTCCCCGTAGCCCACCAGATTGCACACCTTGAGGAGTTCTTTGATTAGTTTTATACAGAGTTCGTTGTCCGAAGCCAGGTTGTCCCCGTCGGAGAAGTGAAAAGCATAAATGTTATAATCCAGCGGGTTATAGCGCCTGGCAATAATGTCCAGGGCCAGCCTGTAAACCGAGGAACAGCGGGTGCCGCCGCTGGCTCCTTTGGTAAAGAATTCTTCTTCCGTCGTTTCTTTTGCCTCCACGTGATGGGCCAGAAAAACGATCTGGACGTCCTGGTATCTGGTCCGCAGGAAACGGACCATCCAGAAAAAGAAACTGCGGGCGATATACTTTTCATGCGGCCCCATCGAACCGCTGGTATCCATCATCGCAAGAACCACGGCGTTCGATTCCTGTTTTTGGGTGAGGTCCCAGGTTTTATAGCGCAAGTCGTCGGGTGTGATTTTCGTCAAACCGGGCTGCCCCTTCAGGGCGTTGCGCTTAATGGCTTCTAAAATCGTCCGTTTGCGGTCGAGGTTGCTGCTGATTCCCTTCTTTCTTATGTCTTTAAACTCAAGGGTGTCGGCAACCAGTTCCGGCTTTCTTTTCGGCTTCAGGTTGGGCAATCCCAGGTCGGCAAAGATCATCTCGGCCAGTTCGTCAATTGTAATCTCGGCTTCGTAATAATCCACCCCGGGCTCTTCCCCGGCACCTTTGCCCGCCCCACCCCTGGAAGGGGGTTCTTGAGCGAGGACATCGCCCACCCTGCTCTTTCCGTCTCCCTGCCCGGCGTGTTTTTGCTTGCCCTGATCATAGCGAAAATGATACTCGTCGAGGGTCCGGATGGGCACTTTAACAATTTTCCCGCCGTCAGACATGATGATGCTTTCTTCGCTGACTACATCCGCAAGATTTTTTTTGATCGCCTCCCGCATTTTTTCGTGATGGCGCTGGCGATCAAGCTCCCCTTTGCGGTGAAGCGACCAGTCGTCGCGGGAGATAACATATTTGCCGGACATGTTTGGAGCCCCGCCTTTCCAAAATTTTTGCGCAGCGAAATTCCCGGTATTAAATTATATGCGGGGCAAGGAAAAACTTTTTAAACGTATTCGTGGGTGCCCAGAACCACTGGAACGCCTGTTTTACCCTCCAAAATTTTGGCAAAATCTTCAGGGGATGTGTAAGGGCAGCCCGGCTTCGCCTCCGCCAGGCATTTACTCAAGTAAATGGCGTCCGGTTTGATTTCCGAAAGCTTGATGGCCATGCCGACATTCGGGGCGATGGGTCGGCCGGGGCAGTCGCAGCGGAGAAAAGCAACTACCTGCGCAGGCTCGTTGAACTTTCCTTCCCCCAGCGCCGCCGCCTTCAAACAGCGCCATTCCCCCGGGCAACCGTAACCCGCGTCCATGTACGCGCCGCAGCCGATAATAAAGACTTTTTTCACGAAACATTCCTCCTCCGGATAATATTTTAGATAACCTTTCTTCACGAGGAGGTCTAAATCCTTCTTTGCGCCGGATTCTCCTATCTGTTCAACAGGCTTCCCACGTACTTGAGCAGTTCGTTGGCGCAGGTGGCGCAGTAACCGTGCTCCGCAATCAGGCGGGCGCTTACCTCGTTTAAGCGTTTGAGCTGTTCGGCGTCGGGCGTTTTGGTCGAGGTGGTGATCTTCACCACGTCCTTTAAGTCGGCGAAGAGCTTTTTCTCCACCGCCTCGCGCAGCCGCTCGTGGGAAGTATAGTCGAACTTTTTCCCCTTGCGGGCGTAACTGGAAAGGCGGATCAGGATCTCTTCCCGGAAGCTTTTCTTGGCGTTTTCGGAAACTCCGATCTGCTCTTCGATGGAGCGCATCAGTTTTTCGTCGGGCTCGACTTCTTCGTCGGTGATCGGGTCTTTAATTTTTGTGTTGTTGCAATAAGCTTCCACGTTGTCTAAATAATTATCAAACAAAACTTTAGCCGACTCTTCGTAAGCGTAGACGAAGGCTTTTTGCACTTCCCGCTTCGCCAGCTCGTCGAATTCTTTCCGGGCAATGGAGATAAAGTTTAGAAGCCGCTCCTTTTCTTCTTTGGTAATGGAAGGATGCTGGTCGAGCCCGTCTTTTAAAGCCCTTAAAACGTCCAGGGCGTTTATGCATTTGGTGGAAGTGCGGATCAGCGCCGAAGAAAGACGATTGATTACGTAACGGGGGTCGACCCCGCTCATCCCTTCGTCGGGATGTTCGTTTTGCAGTTCGGCAACGTCTTTCTGCTTGAACCCCTCCACATCCTCCCCGTCGTAAAGCTTCATTTTCTTCAGGACGTCCATCCCCTGCTTTTTGCTCTCCTTCAGGCGGGAAAGGACGGAAAAAATGCTTGCCACCCGCAGCGCGTGCGGGGCAATGTGGATGTCTTTTAAATCGCTCTGGCGGATCAGTTTTTCGTAAATTTTGATTTCTTCGCTCACCTTCAGGTTATACGGCACCTTCATGACGATAATCCGGGACTGCAGCGCTTCGTTCTTTTTGTTGGCGATAAAAGCCTTGTATTCGTTTTCGTTCGTGTGCGCGATAATGAGCTCGTCGGCGTAAATCAAGGCGAAGCGACCGGCCTTGAAATTTCCTTCCTGGGAGAGGCTGAGCAGGTTCCACAGAAATTTCTCATCGCACTTGAGCATCTCCTGAAACTCCATGATTCCGCGGTTGGCAATATTCAGCTCGCCGTCGAAGCGGTAGGCCCGGGGGTCGGACTCCGAGCCGTACTCGGTGATAGTGGAAAAATCGATGCTCCCGGTAAGTTCGGCGATATCCTGGGATTTGGGGTCGGAGGGCGCAAAGGTGCCGACGCCGACGCGTTTTTCCTCCGAAAGAAAAATTCTTTCTACCGGAACCTTTTCAATCTGCCCGTCGTATTCAGTTTCCACCATCAGGCGGCAGTACGGGCACAGCTCACCTTCCACGTAGACTCCGTATTCTTTTTGAAACTCATCCCGGAGTTCCCGCGGGATCAAATGAAGGGGTTCTTCGTGCATCGGGCAGCCTTTAATGGCGTAGAGCGCCCCCTGTTCCGTCCGGCTGAACTTTTCCAGGCCGCGTTTGAGCATGGCCACCAGAGTTGATTTGCCCCCGCTTACCGGACCCATGAGCAATAAGATGCGTTTGCGCACGTCCAGCCGCCTGGCCGCCGGGTGAAAATATTCCTCCACCAGCTTTTCCAAAGTTTTATCCAGGCCAAACAACTCGCTGGCGAAAAATTTATAATGCTTAACCCCATCCACTTCTTCCACACCCGCCGCCCTGATCATTTCGTAGATCCTGGCGTGGGCCAGCTGGCAGACCGAAGGGTTCTTTTTGACAATTTTCAGGTAATCGGCAAAAGTGCCCTCCCAGGCCAGCATTTTTTCCAGGGACCGGTGTTCTTCCAGGCGCTTCAGGAAGTCCATTGGTTCTCCCTCCTTTTCGCCAAGCCTGCTTAGGAAGTTTTTTGCCGGGGGTAACTATTTGTCGAATTTTCCTTATAATATTACATTATATGCAGGGGACTGAAAAAGCAGTATTTATGGGCGGAAAGAGAATAAATTTGGAAGGTGAAAAGCAAGGAGTAGTTGCAGGAACTCGAAAAGAAGGAGAGAATAAGAGAATAGTTGCCTTGAAAGGAAAGGGTGCATTTCCCCGGGCGAGGTCTTGCCAAACTGGCACAGACTTTTAAAGGGGTGGTTGATATGAGGTGGTGGCTCCGGTGAAAATTTTACGTTCCGTTCTTTTTGCTCCCGGCGACGATCCGAAAAAGGCCGGAAAAGCCTTTTCCTGCGGAGCAGACGCAGTGGTTCTCGATTTGGAAGACGCCGTCGCCCCCGAACGAAAGGACGCCGCCAGGGAAATTGCGGGGAAGGTCCTGGCGGAGATCCAAACCGGAAGCACCCGGCGGGTTCCTGTATTTGTGCGGGTGAACCCCGTTTCCTCCCCTTACATATTAAAAGATCTCCAGGCGGTAATAGAGTTTCCCATAGAAGGAATCATGCTGGCGAAAGCGGAAGCGGGCGAAGAAGTGCGCCGCGTTGACTGGCTGCTGGGTCTTCTGGAACAACAAAAGGGGATCAGGCCGGGGGGCCTGGGCCTAATCCCCTTTATCGAAAGCGCCCGGGGAATCGAGCGGGCGATCGAGATCGCCGGGGCCTGTGCGCGCGTGCGGTGCCTGGCCTTCGGCGGGAACGACTATACAATGGACATTGGGACCGCCTATTCCCGGGAAGGAAGCGAACTATTCTACGCCCGCTGCCGCCTGGTCGCCGCCTCCCGCCTCGCCGGCCTTGCCCCGCCCCTGGATACGGTGAACCCCGACTTCCGGGATATTCCCGCGCTCGTAGAAGAGGCGCAACGGGTCAAGCAACTTGGTTTTCAGGGCAAACTGGTCATTCACCCGGCGCAGGTGGCGCCGGTCAACGAAGTGTTCACGCCGGCGCCCGGGGAAATCGAGTGGGCAAAGAAGGTCGTTGCCGCTTTTGATCAAGCCCGGGCCCGGGGCGCCGGGGTAATCCAGCTGGAAGGCAGGATGGTGGAGCTCCCCGTGGTGCGCCGGGCCGAGCGGATTTTAGCGTTGGCGGAAGCTGTTTCAAATAAGCTAACGGGACTATCGCCACCGGAAAATAATAATTAATAAAGCACAGGTTGGGAGTTTTTACAAAATCCAACCTTTTTTGTCATCCAACCCTTTTAAACCCTTGGTTTAATCCTGTAGGTTCTGGCGGACAGTACTTTGGGAGTGCAGTCGGGACAGACAATTTTTCGGTGCTCCTGCCCAAAGCGCCCTTTGATGTTGGCGTTTATAAAGTCAATATGCTTTACTGTGGCGAAGGTTTGCCCGCACACCTGGCACTCAACCAGTTCCAGCCGGCTCATCAGGGTACCGCACATCCGCATCTCCCGGAATTTGTCCTTGTCTTCCAGGGTAATGGCCCCGGTGGGGCAATTCACGTAACAGGTGCCGCAGCCTATGCAGGTTTCTTCCGGCCGCTTGAAGTCGGATTCGGCCCCGTCCTCGCTATTGATGTAACCGAGCCGGATGGCGTTTACCTTGAGGTGGACGCGGCAGTTCTCAACGCACCGGCCGCAGGAGATGCAGATATCGCAGCGCAGGCACCGGCGGGCCTCCACCCCGGCTGCCTCCTCGCTGATGGTTTTGGTTATTTCTGCAAAGGTGTTTTTCCTGTCCGGCAGGTAAAGCGCGTGAAAATCAATCAGGCTTGGCTGGGCTTTTTCCATGCCTGTCACGGGAATCAAGGTTTTGCTTCTTCTTTTCTCTTTATTTACGTCAACCAGAAGAATTTTGCCTCTCAGGTAAGCGTCGATGCCGGCGGCGGCCCGCTTTCCGGCGGCGATGGCCATAATTACGGTGGCCGGCCCGGTCACCGAATCGCCTCCGGAAAAAACTCCCGGCTGGGAGGTTTCCATGGTCAGCGGGTTTTTGATCATAATTCGTTTTTGGACGATGTCAACCAGGGTCACGAACAGCTTCCCCTTAATGTAGGTGAGAATTGGCTGCTGGCCGGTGGCAAAAATCACCACGTCGGTGTCAATTTTATAATCCGAATCCTTGACCGGAACCAGCCGGCGGCGGCCGCTTTCGTCGGGCTCGCTGAGGGTGTTGCGAACACACTCGATGTACTTGACGCGGCCTTCCTCGCCGCCTACGTTGACGGGGGAAACCAGGTAGTCAATAACGACGCCTTCTTTTTCCGCGTCTTCTATTTCTTCCCGTAAAGCGGGCATTTCCTCCCGGGTTCGCCGATAAATAATCCTGACTTCCCGCGCCCCCAGGCGCAAAGAAACCCTGGCGGCGTCGATGGCCACGTTTCCGCCGCCCACCACCACGACTTTTTTCCCTTCAACATTGACCTTTTCTTCTCCGGTTTCGCCTAAAAGCTCTTTGTTGACCGTTCTTAAAAAGCTGACGCCGTCGTAAACACCCTTGAACTTGTCCAGGTTGGGGATTTTGGGCTTGAAACCTTCCCATGCTCCGGAGCTCAAGAAGATGGCGGCATATCCTTCTTTTTTCAGCGCGTCGAGGTCATAGCTGCCGGAAATGGGCGTGTTCAGCTTGAATTCCACGCCCATGGCTTTTATATAGGCTATTTCGTCCCGGAGCACCTCCCGGGGCAGCCGGTAGGGAGGAATTCCATAGGCCAGCATGCCTCCCGGCTCGGCCATGGCTTCAAAGATGGTCACCCCGTAGCCCCTTTTGGCCAGGAAATAAGCGGCGGAAAGGCCGGCCGGCCCGGAACCCACCACCGCGATTTTTTCGTCATATTTCCTTTCCGGCGGCGTCGGCGGCTTGCTTCCGGCTGCCTTTGCCTTGTCATAGGCCAGCCTTTTCAGGGCGCAGATGGCGATGGGCGAGTCGACCCGCCCCCTGACGCAGTGTTTGGTGCAGGGGTGCTCGCACACCCGTCCCAGGACGCCGGGCAAAGGTGCGTCTTCCCTGATGAGTTCCAGGGCCTCCTCATACCGCCCCTCTCCAACCAGGGCAACATAATTGGGGACGTCGATACCGGCGGGGCAAGCCGCCTGGCAGGGAGCGATCACCAGCTGGGGACATTCGGCGGCGGGGCATATTCTTTTTTCGATGTGGGCAGCGAAATCGCCCAGGTTATCCTGCAAAATGGAGATAACCTGTTCGGCTACCGGCCGGCCCCTGTCACAGCGGCATGAATTTATGATGTCACCGGCTAAAAGGCCAATAGTCTCGATAATGTCCGGCTCCTGGGAAGCTTCGCCTTCCCTGACCGCCTCCAGCTGTTTCAAAATATTGTTGAACAGGCGGCGGCAGAGGCTGCAGCACGCTTCTTCCTTTAAAAAGGAATTTATAATCTCCTCGGTATACTTGACCATACAGCCTCTTTCGGCCATAAATTCACCCCATTATTTAATAGTCCTTCCCGAATAGATTTCCCTGGCAAACCTTACGCGTTTTGTGTCCGGCAGGCGGTCGGCCGTATCGAAAGTCAGGCAGTCGGTGGGGCAGGCGGTAACGCAGGCGGGTTTCAGGCCGGCGTCGATGCGGTCCTTGCAGTAGTCGCATTTTACGGCCACATCCTTTTTCATGTCCCACTGGGGAGCGCTCCAGGGGCAGGCTATGATGCAGCTTTTACAACCTACACAAAGTTCCTCGTCGATAAAAATAATCCCATCCCCGGACCGCTTCTGGATGGCCCCGCTGGGGCACGCCGCCAGACACCAGGGTTTTTCGCAGTGAAAGCAGGACATGAAAACGTATGCCGCCCTCGGCCTGTCGTCCTGTTTATCCGGGCCCACCTCGATAATCTGGTTCGGCTTCGGCCCCACGCCCAGACCTTTGTTGACTTTGCACTGTACCTGGCAGGCACGGCAGGAGATGCATTTTTTATCGTCATGGAATAAATAGTAATGACTCATTGTTACCCCCCTCAGATAAGTTCATATCCTTAATGGCTCCAGCAGATCTATGCAATTGGCCTTACTTTGACATAGACATGCTGTAACGCCGGGCTCCCTCCCACCATGTCGGTCACATTTTCCTGCAGCATGGTGTCGCTGGCCCCCTTCTTGTAGCACCTGGTCAGCACCGGCACTTTACGCCCGAAGCCATGCAGCATAAAAACAGCCTCGGGGTGAATGAGGTCCGTCACGAAGGCCCGAATGGTTTCCGACCCGCGGCTGGAGGACACTTCAACCATCTGCCCGTCCTTGATCCCCAGTTTCCCGGCTTCCCGGGTGTTGATCCAGAGCACATTTTCGGGCACCAGCTCATTCAGCAGCGGATTGTTCTGAGTGGAAACATGAGTATGAGCTACGGACCGGCCGATCATCAGGCGAAAAGCGCCCTCCTCGGGGGGACTGACCGGTTCGTAGGCCGGGAATGAGGGTATACCGTTGTTTTCAAACAGGCTGGAGACGAATTCAATCTTGCCGGACGGGGTTTTAAATTTGAGGCCGTCTTTTCTGTCCCAGTATATGGCGTCTTCGCTAAGGGACACCACACCCTTGGCCTCAAAATCCGCGATGGAGATGCCGGTCCCTTCAAGCTGGTACGCCCATAACTCTTCCAGTGAATTGTAGGGGAAGTACTGCCCGATGCCCAACCTGTCGGCCAGGAATTTCATGATCTCCCAACCCGGCTTGGTGTCGTACCTGGGTGTTACGGCGGGCTTGCGGATCACCAGGCTGGGCTTCAAGCCGTTGGCTTCCTGGATGGAATCACCCCTCTCCAGGTAAATGGACTCCGGCAGGATGACGTCGGCCATCCAGGCGGTTTCGCTGAATTGGGTGTCGATGGCCACCAGGAGGTCCAGCTTATTGAAGGCCCGCTTGTTGTTTTCGTAGTCGGGGATGGAGAGCATGGGGTCATGGCGCCAGACCAGCAGAGCCTTGATGGGATAAGGATCTTCCGACAAGATCACATTGGGAAGCATCTGAACCACCCCGTGAGCCGGGTCGGGGGTAGGGAATTTCGGTGTCCCAACCCCGTCGCACCTTTCGTCGGTTACCTTGGGCAAGTCCTGGTCCAGCAGTTTCCTCAGGGGCTTTTTTCCCGCGTCCTTAGCTCCTTTTTTGACGAATATCCCCCCGGGGGCTTCAAAGTTGCCCATGAGAGCGTTCAGGATAATCAGGGACCTTCTGAAATAAACCTCGTTTTTATAGTTGGCGCAACGGTAACCGTAGTGAAAAACCACTGCGGGCCTGGCTTCACTGGCCTCCCTGGCCAGGGAAACAATTTCACTGGCCGGTATCCCGGTTTCCTGCTCCGCCCACTTCGGGGTGTAAGGCTCAACAAAGCTTTGCAGCGTCTTAAAACCGACAACCCAGCGGTTAATAAACTCCTTGTCGTAAAGCCCTTCCCTGATGATCACGTGCATCAGGGCGTAGTTCAAGGCAAGATCGGTACCCGGCCTGATCATGAGGTATTTGTGAGCCCGGGTGGCGGTTACGGTTACCCTGGGGTCGATATAGACCAGTTTTGTTCCCTTGTCCATGGCCCGGGTTAACTGCTTGACCACCTTCAGCTCAATCGATTCAAAAAGGTTACGGCCGTACGCAACAACATATTTTGCTTTCCCTATGTCAATGCCGATGTTGCCGTCCGGGTATCCGGTCAAAGAACGGAAGGCGGTGTTGAGGGACCCCTTGCAGCACGAGTCGTGGGTAAAGTAATTGGGGGATCCGATGGCCTTCATGAAGGTCTTGCTGATATGGGAATTAAGGTGGGCCCTTTCGGTCAGCGCGATGCTTCGCCCGCCGTATTTGTCTTTAATCTCCTTGAGCTTTGCGGCAACGTAATCCAGCGCTTCCTCCCAGGCAGCTTCCCGCCATTGCCCGGTTCCCCTGGGGCCTGTTCTGATCAGCGGGCTTTTAACCCTTTCCTCGTCATTGAGCAGACTTACCCCGGCCGCCCCTTTCGGGCAGATGCTGCCTTCTATGCCGGCAACATAGGGGTTCCCTTCAATCAGCTTGACGTCGTCGTTCTTTACCGTTACCTTGATCGGGCACCTTACGGTGCACATGAAACAAATGCTGTAAACCTCCTGCATAAACCCGATTCCCCCCTGATTTTTAGCTGCGGCCCATCCTTTCCCGTCCTGCCTGGACAGGCCGGCTGCGGGAATATATTATTGTAAATTAGAATTTTTTTCATAGGCGGCCAGCATTTCGTGAACGCCCTTGAAATACGGAAGTTTATGCTTAACCCGGCCGAACAACATTCTGCTTAAGATATAGCAGATCAAAAAGGGAACCACGTAGTTCACCGCATAGCCGGTAAACGGAAGGGGAAAACCAATCCCGGCAAAGCGCTGCTGCATCCAGGCCAGGGCGAAAAAGGCGGGCCAGAGGGAGGCCGCCGACAGGCCGAACATATTGAAGAAAACCTGCCCGAAGGCGTCATTGGCCTCCTTATTACACGCCTGGTAACTATTTTTGTCGCCCAGCCGCAGGGCCGCCATAGAAAGGCGGTGCAAGTCGGACAGACGGACGTTCAAGCCGTCCAGGTGACGTTTATTTGCCTTGAAAACCAGGGAAATGGTGAATTCCCCAATCAGCACGGCCAGGAAAGCCAGTCCGAAGGTGCCCAGAAAAAAGTCCGGGAGCGGATCACCGGTAATTCTGTAAAAACTGATTAAAATCAGGTCGAGAATTTCCCAGAAACCCATGAAAAAATCACCTCAGAACGAACGTTTCCATGCGCAACCCTGTGCAAAACAGGAATTAGGAATTGGGAAGGGGGGGTCTGGCCCCCTTCCCTTGTGCCTTTTCGGGGGGAAATTGCTCAGGCCCACCTGCGGATCTGGAGCCTGAGCAATTGATCCCCGCCTCCCTAAGCTTACATGGGCACCCAGGATTGTCCGAAGAACCCTTTGCTGAAGTAGCCCAGCCCGACGTACAGCGCCAGGACGACAAACAATCTCTTCAGCCAGATTTCGGGAATATATTTCTGGGTGCGCGGTCCAATCATGGACCCAATGAAAATTCCTATTAATTCCACACCGATCATCATCCAGTCCATCGCCGCACCCGCTACCTTGATATAGGTGGTGATACCGGTTAACATACTCACAAAAACGGCCATGGCGGAGGTGCCGGCCACCACAAACATGGGCAGTCCCACGATGCTGGTCAGGTAGGGAACGTATAAAAAGCCGCCGCCCACGCCGATGAATGCTGAGATGGCAGCAATTACAATCCCACCGATAAAAGCCCACACCGGATTGAATTTAAACTCTACCCCAAAAAACGAAAATTTAATGTTGGTGAGTCCCCAGGAAAGGATGTTGATTCCTTCTTCCGCCTCACCCTTCTTTTCTCGCACGCTTTTCTCAAAAGCCTGGGTGGCGGCTTTGGCTGCTTTCTTGCTGGCCTGCCCCCGGGGAGTGGTTTCGTATAAAAGAACCCCTCCGACAATAAAAACAAAAAGACCAAACCATCCCTGGTACTGGCTGAAGGTAACCTTTCCGCCGGTGAGCGCCGCAGCCGAAAATGCGCCCACGATTGAGCCCAGCCCCAGAGCAAGGCCCAGCGGCCACGCCAGGCGTTTGGCTTTCAGGTAATTAATAACGCTGATCAAAGAAGATAAACCAACCAGCCACTGGTTGGACGCCCGGATGGAATCCGTCAGCAACTTGTTCAGACCGGGAGCAGTTTGTTTAAAGCTTCGCGCGTAATCACCCAACCCGTAAATGGTCATGTGTCCAACGCCCGCCATAATACCACCAAAGGCGCCCACCGTGGAGAAGATCCAGCCGACCCAAACAGCCCACAGGATGGCGACAAGGTAGTTGATTTTCGGTGCACCGGGGATGCCGAACGCTCCCCTGGGCGCGTCCGGGTTAATCTGCCCTTTTCCCGTTCCGGCGGGGGCTTTAGCGATGGCCTCGCCCAGCTTTCCCTTCAGCCCAAGATCGCTACCCACAACTTGGGGCTTTTCTGCTGCCGGCTGACCCGTTTGCGCTCCCCCGCCCGCGGCGCCCAAAACCAGACAAGCGAGCATTAAAACCAGGGTCATCAGCGCAATTTTCCTTACTATCTTCATTTCGTTCTCCCCCTCATCATGAATTATGCCATTAGTTCAAAAAGTTAAATTAGTTAACCCCCAGTTTGCTAACACAATAAAGTACACCTCCTTAACCCGTTTTTAACAATATCTTTCCATTAAAATAACAAATATACGACAATCATAATGTCATCCAGTCGACATTAATACAGTCATCCTGAAGACAAACTAACTGTCGTCCAGTCGACATATATTGTACGATTGTTCATATTCACGACGAGGAGAAAAACAATGGTATAAATTAATTAATACTGGAACTAAAAAAGAAATCAGCCATTTTTTAAGGCTGATTTAAAAAACATACGGCAAAAAATTTTACTTAAATTGAAAAACCAATACTATTTTAAATAATCCATTTCGCCAACTTATCCGGATTTACAATCTTTATTTCCCGACCTTCGTAGGTAATGCTTTTTTCTTGCTTAAACGTGTTTAATAAAGACGTTACTGTTTGCCGGGAAGTACCAACCATATTAGCCAACTCTTCGTGGGTAAGCGGCAGGCCGATCCTTATCCCGCCCTTGGTTTCCACGCCGCAACGCTCCCCGATCTTCAGCAGGGTCAGGGCCAGCCGCCCCGGCGCCTGCCAGGAAACCATCTCGTGAATGATCCCCTCGGCCTCGCGCATTCTTGCCCCGAGCAACTTGGCTATTTTGATGGCCAGAAACGGGTGGGTAGCCATCAGCTCCTCGAATTTATTTTTTCTTAAAACCACCAGGGATACGTTGTTAATTGCCCCGGCAAAGCATGTTCGCTCGCCTCCCCAGAGGGTCTCCGCCAGCCCCATCAGTTCGCCGGGACTGCGGATGCTGCCCACGGTGACTCGCCGTCCGTCGGTGGAAAGGCGGTAAATTTTTACCCAGCCGCTTTCAATCAAATATACCCGGTCGGCAAAATCGCCGGCCGCGAAAATGGTGTGTCCTTTCGGGTAATGCACTATTGATCCAGCCTGGCGGATGAGCATTTTTTCCAGTTCGTCCAGGACGACTGTTTCAAAAACGTTTTTGATCATTCGGCTCCCCTTCTTTTTTTGGTATCTTTTCTGCCGTAACCCCCAGGAGGTTTAAAATACTTGCAAGAAAATTCCCAAAACTGCTTTCAACAATCACCCGGCAACAGCATATTAACGGTCTTTCTGCCTACAACAAAATTCGATCAAGCAACATGCCCACGAACAGCAAGAACAAATAGGGGCTGGATAATTTATATAAAAACCAGGCTTTTTTGTTTTCATTGTGAAAGTACAGATAAACGTTGCCCGCAAAAATCACGCCGCCGCTGAACAGAGCCGTCCCCAGGTAAACAGCCCCGAAGTTCCCGAAATAGCACACACTCAGGGAGGCAGCGATCATCAGCACGACGGTAACCAATATATACTGGAGGGTGGTTCTTATATTGCAAACCACCGGGAGCATCGGGATATTGACGCGCCGGTAATCATCCTTGAAATAAATGGCCAGGTTCCAGATATGGTTCGGAATCCAGAAAACCACCAGCATACTGATCAGAAGGGGCGTTATGCTGAGCCCGCCGGTAACGGCCACCCACCCGAAGAGGGCGGGCAGCCCGCCGCTGAATCCGCCCAGGATGATATTCCAGGGGGTTTTGCGTTTCAGCCAGAGGCTATATATCCCTACATAACCGAACATTCCCAGCAAAATGCAGATAAAGGCGGGCACATTAATTGTCCAGGCAATGGCCAAAGCGATGAGGAATTGCACCAGGCCCCAAAATAATGCCTTTTCGGCCGGGTAAATGCGCCCGGAAGGAATGGGCCGCCGCCGCGTCCGCTCCATGCCGGCGTCAATATCTCTATCCACGTAGCAACTGATGGCGTTGACTCCCGAACAGGCCAGGGTAATGGCCAGAATGGCTTTTATCCAGAAAGCAGGGGAATGGGTTGTCTCCTGGGCGGCCAGAAACATGGTTACCAGCGCGGTAAGCACCAGGAGAAAAACCGACCGCGGCTTGGTAACTTCGATATAATTTTTTAATGAACTGACCAGTAATCGCGGCGCTGGAGGCCTCCGGCGCATGGCTGCTTCCATAATCTCAACTCTCCTAACTGACTATAATAATAACGGATTTAACCGGTCGTGTCAACGAAAAGCCGGTTAATATTCCAACACCGCCCGCGCGTCCAGGGCCAGTACGCCCTCCGGTCCCGCCGCCAGCGGGTTAACGTCGATTTCGGCAAGCTCGGGAAAATCGACCACCAGCTGCGCCAGGCGCATCAAGGTTTCCACAAGGGCGGGGATATTTGCCGCCGGGGTTCCCCGCGCCCCGGCTAAAATCCCGGCTGATTTTATTTCGCCGATCATTTCCCGGGCCTCTTCTTCCGCCAGGGGTGCGAGGCGGAAGGATACGTCTTTGAGCACCTCGGTATAAATACCGCCCAGGCCGAAAACAATCACCGGACCAAATTCGGCGTCCCGTTTGGCTCCCAAAATAACTTCCACGCCGCCCGGATGATATTTTTGGAGGAACACGCCGTCAATCCGGGCGTGCGGCACATTCGCCCGCACCGCCGCGACCAATTCGTCGTAAGCCAGGGAAAGTTCCGCTTCATTTTGAATATTTAATCTTACGCCGCCCACGTCTGACTTGTGGGCGACCTGGGAACTGGCAATCTTCATGACCAGCGGGTAACCCAACCGGCCGCCCACGGCAACGGCCGCCTCTTTGTCGGAAGCAAAGTGGGTCGCGGCCGCCTTGATGCCGTAGGCTCGTAAAATTTCCATTGTTTCGCCGCCCAGCAGCCTGACCCCTGCTTTCTGCGCCTTCCGGATCACCGCGGCCGCTTTCGCGCGCCCGACATCTTGAAAAACAGGCGGTTCCCGGAACGGTTTCCCCCTCACTTCGTTAAGGTAATGATAAAGCTTCGCCAGCGCCCGGGCAGTTCGCTCCGGATTGGGAAAACCGGCCGCCACTCCGCACTTGTCGAGTCGGGCAATGGCCTTTTCCTGGCTGGCGCCGAAAATCCAAACGGCGACGGGTTTTTCCCTCCTTCGGGCGGCCTCTTTGACTACTTCCTCCAGAACGGCGCCCACAGGATCGTAACCGGCTACTTTATAAGCGGCAAAGATGCAGATTACCGCGTCCACCTGCGGGTCGTCCA
>JBFLZY010000012.1:0-47158 GCA_040755975.1 Bacillota bacterium
GACCCCGGGAGACATGATAGGGTAAGTAGGGGGCGAACAGGTGGGTTAGACCACCCAAGGTTAATTTAAAAATGGCAGATATAGCGAGCTTTTTAGAGCATCAGTGAAAAATATTGAGATAGGAGGTAAGGGAAAGATGAAAAAGTTTATTTCGCTGGCAATTGTTTTTTTGTTTGGTGCTTTTTTACTTGCCGGTTGTGGGAGTAAGCAGGGAGCGCCTGCGGGGGAAAAGCAAGCAGCTGGTAAAAAACAATACATTTCTATTGGCACAGCCAAGGTTGGCGGCACCTGGTATCCCCTGGGGGCCGGGATTGCCGAGGTTTTAAACAAAAACGTGCCCGGCCTGCAGGCTACTGCCGAAGAAACGAACGGAGCGGTGGCTAATGTTCAACTGATTAACGATGGGCAGGCCGAGGTTGGCTTTACCATGCCCAGCACAGCTTACGAGTCGTATACCGGGACGGGAAACTTTCAAGGGAAGAAGAACCATGTACTGGCCTGGTTTTCAATTGAAGATGTTTACCAGACAACGATTGTTCCCAAAGGAAGCGGGATTAAAACCGCTTTGGATATTAAAGGGAAACGCATAGGAATCGGGCAACCGGGCAGCGCCAACTTTATTGATGGCAAACTCTGGCTGGAAGCTTCGGGTGTTTCCTTAAACGATGTAAAAATACTTTATTTGAGCCAGGCGGAGATGGCGGAGGCCTTGAAAAATGGCCAGATTGACGTTTTTCTGTGGTGCACCGGATATCCTTCCGCTTCCATCCAGGAACTGGCTTTATCGCGGGACGTGGAATTTTTGTCGACCACAAAAGAAGCAATGGCCAAGATTCAAAAACAATACCCTTATTATTCTTTGAAAACCATTCCGGCAGGAATCTATAAAGGTATTGACAAAGATTTACCGACCATGAGTTATCGCCGGATGGTCGTCATTCGTGACGATTTGGATGAAGAGACTGTTTACAAAATGACGAAAGCTGTTTTTGAAAACCTCAATTATCTGGGTACCGTGCACCCCATCTTTAAGGCGCTTTCTTTAAATAATGCCCTGGATAGCGTATCTATACCGTTGCATCCGGGGGCTTTGAAATATTATAAGGAAAAGGGAGTCCCAGGGCTGGATGATTTTGTGGCGCGGACCAATAATATCCCGCGAGCAAAATAACAGTTTGGATTAATAGCGATGAAGATTAAGGGCACGTCGAGTACCGGGAAACTTTTTTGTCTTGACGTGCCTCTTGTTCAATTGAAAGGATTATTTATGAACCAACAGGAATTGTTTTATTTGTGTTTCATAACTTTTACGGCATCGGCGTTCCGTGGTCTTTCCGGAGTGGGTTTTTCTTTGGTTTTTACTCCTCTGGCACTTCTTTTTATAGACGCGAAAAATACAGTTATGCTTAGCCTTTTTTTAAGCGCCATTTCCTGTTTGTTAATGCTGCTGTTTGTTTGGAAGAATGTAGAAGTAAGCTTAATTGCTGGTTTAATTGGCTTCTATTTGTTCAGCGCCCCCTTGGGTACTTTGATTTTGCTAAAAGCCAGCAGTAATACTTTGCTGCTTTTGATTAGTTTTATTGTCATCGTTTTTTCAATTATCCTCTTATCGGGTAAAAAAATAAAAATTGAAAATCAAAAGGCAGGGAGGGCTGTAACCGGCCTGATTAGTGGGCTTTTAGGGGCGAGCAGCGCTCTTTCTGGGCCGGCAGTGATTTTATTTTTGGTTAACCAGGGAATTGAAAAGAATAATTTCCGGGCCAGCACTATAGCCTTTTTCCTGGCGACATCAATATTCAGCCTGGGGCTGGCCTTTTGGGGCCAGGGCCAGGTCCCCTGGGATTTGCTGGTTAATGGTTTAATAACTGTGCCGGCGATGGTGGCCGGCTTGGTTTTAGGTTCAGCGCTTTTTAAGTATGTGTCCTCTCAGTTGCTCACGAAGGTAGTGCTTTTTATTGTTATTTTTACTGCTTTAATTAATCTGCTTGAAAAGTGAGGCTATATTACATCGCTGTTGCGATACTGCATCGCTCTTTTGATGCAGGATATGATAATTTTATCCGGGAAATCGATGTAAATTGGAATCGGAGGAGATTTTTTCGGCTTTATTTTTTAGCAGGCATTGTTTTTGCACATTGTTTTTTTGTAAAACGATTTGATACCATGTTTGTCTGTATTTTGCTCTCAATATCTACGCTGGCTTTTAAGAATTGGAGAGAAAAAACAATAGGGATAATGTTAAAATTACCGATATTTTGCGGAGAGTGGCTCAAAATCGGCTTTTGACAGGGGATTTAAATAAAGGAGAAATAAAGAGTTAGTGAGAAAATTGCAGTATTACGGGATGGCTACTTTTTCGTTGGCTGTCTTTTTACTTATCTGGCAGACCGCTGCTTTTAGCAAGTTAGTTGAATTGCCTGCGCCTTGGGAAACCGCTAAAACTTTTTTTGATCTGGTCGTCAGGGGCGATCCTTTTTACGAGAAAACGCTGCAGGAGCTGACCCTGGCCAGCCTGAAGATGGTGCTGGCCGGTTGTTGCCTGAGTTTGCTGGTGGGGTTGCCTCTGGGTATTTTGATGGGTTCCTGGCCAAAGCTGGAGATTTTCGCCAATACTGTGCTGGAAATGCTCAGGCCCATCCCTCCCCTGGCCTGGATCCCGTTAGGTTATGTTTTGTTTGCCCGAATGGAAGCGCCGACTTTTTGGGTACAGTTATTGATCGTGTTTGTGGGTTCTTTTTTCCCGATCTTGCTGAGCACTGTCGAAGGCGTCAAGAACGTCGAGAAGATTTATCTCGACGTGGCCAGGAGTTGTGGGGCACCCCAGCGGGATATCCTTTTTAAAGTACGGTTGCCGGCCGCGGCCCCTTTAATTATTACCGGCGTGCGCGTTGGCCTGGGGGTTGGCTGGATGTCTATTATCGCCGCCGAATTTGTGGGCGGAAAAACCGGCATCGGGTATTACATCTGGTCGGTCTACAATATCGGGGGGCGGACGGCGGAGATTATTTCCGGGATGATCGCCATTGGCCTGGTTAGCTTTTTATTGAATAAGAGTGTCCTGTTTTTGGAGAAGAGGTTAACGCCATGGCGCTTTTGTTAGCCGGGGTGGGGAAGCAATTTAATGATCTACAGGTGCTTACCGATCTTAACCTTGCCGTTGAGGAGGGAGAATTCGTCTGTCTGGTGGGCCCCAGCGGCTGCGGGAAGACGACCTTGCTGAGAATAATCGGGGGGCTCGACCAGCCTTGGGTTGGCACAGTCCAGATGGATGGCAAAAAAATCGATCCGGCAAAAGGGGATATCGGCTTTGTCTTTCAGGAAAATTCCCTGTTTCCCTGGTTAACGGCCAGGGGAAATATAGAGTTTGCCTTGCGTGCGCGGGGGTTTGGTTCCCGCGAGATAGAGAAAAGGGTTGATTACTACCTTGAACTGGTAGGCCTAAGTGAGTTTGCCGGCTTTTACCCGGGCCAGCTTTCCGGGGGGATGAAGCAGCGGGTAGGCATCGCCCGCGCCATGGCTTACGGTCCGAAGGTCCTTTTAATGGACGAACCCTTTGCTGCACTGGATGCCCAGACGCGCGAGATCATGCAGCAAGAACTTTTGCGCATCTGGTCAAAAGAAAAGAAAACCGTCGTATTCGTCACCCACAGTATCGAGGAGGCCGTTTTTTTAGCCGACCGGGTAATCGTTCTCCTGGGCCACCCCGCTACCATCAAGGATATTGTAAACGTTACAGTCGCCCGTCCGCGACAGAGAACCAGTGAGGATTTTAACCGCTTAAGGCAAAAGATCCTGTTTTTGCTTGAAGGGGGTTCTTAAACGGCATGATATAATTACGATTGGGGGTGAGTTGATGACGAAAAAATGCCTCTTCTTTAATGAAGAAATGTTCCTCATTTTTAATAGTCTATTTAACGGGGTCATCATGGTTGATCCAGAAGGAAAAATTCTTTTTTGTAACTCTTCCGCAGCCAAATGCCTGGGTGTTGAGGTGGAGCAGGTTGTTGGCCGGCCGGTAACGCAGCTTTTGCCCCTGGAAAACCTTTTTGAGCAGGTTATTTCCGGAGCTGGTTATACCGGTGAAAAAATCTCCTTAAACGAAAAAGGATCGGTCCTTAGCAACTGCCTGCCGGTAAAAAAAGATCAGGGGCTATTAGGGTCAATTATTATTTTTCAAGATTTATCCGAGATCGTAAAAAAGCAGGAAAGCCTGCAGGCTCTGGAAGAATTAAACCGGGAGCTGAACGCCCTCATCGAATCTTCCTACGACGGAATCTGGATTACCGATGGAAAAGGAGTCACCCTCAGGGTCAGCAAGTCCTATGAAAAGTTTTCCGGGATTAAGGCGGAAGAAGTGGTGGGCCGCTCCATGGAAGAATTGGTAAAGGAAGGGTATTATTCTGACTCGGCGGCTCTTCATGTTTTGGCCCGTAAGGAACCGGTCACCCTGGTCCACGAGATAAAAACGGGAAAAAAGGCGATGGTCACGGCCAGCCCGGTATTTGACGACCAGGGGAACATCTGGCGGATAATTGCCAACGTACGTGATATTACCCTTCTTGATGATTTGCAAAAACAGTTAGCAGAAATGCGCCGGTTGTCCCAGCGGTACGAATATGAGCTGCGGCAAATGCGGGAGCTGAACGGCGTTAAAATTATCGGCGAGAGCAAAGCGATTCAGGACGTCATCAACCTGGCGCTCAGGCTCGCCGGGGTGGATACAACGGTATTTATCCAGGGTGAGTCAGGGGTGGGGAAAGGCTTAGTTGCCGAACTCATCCACCGTCACAGCCAACGCAAAAACGGGCCGTTTATCAAATTAAATTGCGGCGCGATTCCAGAAAATCTCTTAGAATCCGAATTATTCGGGTATGAAAAGGGGGCTTTTACCGGAGCCTGTAAGGAAGGCAAACCCGGCATGTTCGAGCTGGCCAATAAGGGTATCCTTTTTTTAGATGAAATTACGGAACTGCCTCTGCACTTGCAGGTAAAGCTTTTGCAGGCTGTTCAGGACCAGGAGATTTACCGGGTCGGCGGGACGCGCCTAATCAGGCTGGATGTGCGCATTATTGCGGCTACGAATAAAGATGTTGCCGCTCTCGTAGCGAAAGGGTTGTTCCGGGAAGACTTGTATTACCGTTTGAATGTGGTTCCGGTAGTCATTCCCCCTTTGAGAGAAAGAAAGGAAGATATCCCGATTTTAATTAATTATTACATCAACTTGTTCGATAAGAAGTTTAATCTTAAGAAAAAAATCTCTTCATCGGCTGTTGATTATTTAACCTCCTACCATTGGCCGGGGAATGTTCGGGAATTGGAGAATGTCGTGCAAAGACTGGTCCTATTAAGCCCTGGCGAGATAATTGAGGTTGATGACTTGCCCAAACATATTCTCGGGGAGAAAAAAGCGGTTCATGACGGTTACGTCCTCACGTTGCCGAGAGATATTTCCATGCGGGAGGCGTTGGAGGAGGTAGAGAAGAAACTACTGAAAATGGCTTTAATGGAGCAGGGCAGCACGCGGCGGGCGGCCAAGCAGCTCGCCATTGACCAGTCCACGGTCGTAAGAAAGGCCCAAAAGTATAAAATCGAATATAACAAAGTGTACCAGCCCAATCTGGAAGTGCATTAGTAAAAACGTAGAGGCGGATTTAAGCAATATTTGAAGTAAGAGGAGGACAGGCATGAAAAAGCCGCTGTGGGAACCGTCTGCAGAACGGAAACAACAGGCCAACATGACGAGGTTTATCCGCTTTGTCAACCAAAAATACGGATTGCAAATCGATAATTATAATCAGCTCTACAATTGGTCGATCACCAACATTCTCGATTTCTGGGCGGCCGTGTGGGAATTTGGGAAAGTCAGGGCTTCGCAACCTTATGAAACGGTTGCGGTCAACCTGGACGACATGCTGGGGGCCCGCTGGTTTTTGGGGGCCAGACTGAATTTTGCCGAAAACCTGTTGCGTTACCGCGACGAACGCACCGCCCTCATTTTTAGAGGAGAAGCTTTGGAGCCCGTCCTGATTACCTACGCAGAATTGTACGATCAGGTGGCTCGCCTGGCCGGATCTTTGCGCGACGCGGGGGTGCGGGCAGGGGACCGGGTAGCCGGGTTTATGCCCAACATGATCGAAACCGTAGTGGCCATGCTGGCCACTACCAGCATCGGCGCCATCTGGTCATCGTGTTCTCCGGACTTCGGCATCAAGGGGGTGCTGGACCGCTTCGGCCAGATTCAACCGAAGATCTTGTTCACGGCCGACGGGTATTCCTACGGCGGGAAAAAGTTTGATTCTTTAGAACGCATTGCTGGGGTGGTCAAAGAAATCGCCAGCATTGAAAAAGTAGTGGTGGTTCCTTATGCTGAAAAAGACCCCTGCCTCAGCAGGGTGCCGAAAGCAATTTCCTATGCGGATTTTCTCTCTCCCCGGCGCGGCCTGGAAATCTCTTTTGCCCAACTTCCTTTTGATCACCCCGTTTATATTTTGTATTCTTCCGGTACCACCGGCGTTCCCAAATGTATCGTCCACGGTGCGGGCGGGACCCTCCTCCAGCACCTCAAGGAGCTTATCCTTCATACTGATTTAAAGCGTGAGGATACCATCTTTTATTACACCACCTGCGGCTGGATGATGTGGAACTGGCTGGTCAGCTCGCTGGCGGTGGGGGCTACCGTCTTTCTCTTCGACGGCTCCCCTTTTTATCCGGAGCCAGGCGTGCTCTGGAAGCTGGCCCAGGATGAAAAAATCAGCATCTTCGGTACCAGTGCCAAGTACCTGGCCGCTATTGAAAAGGCTGGCGTAAAACCGGGTGCCACTTATGATTTGGCCTCTTTAAAGACTGTTTTATCTACCGGTTCGCCCCTTTCCGGGGAGAGTTTTGCCTACGTTTACCGGGAAATAAAACAGGATGTTTGCCTTTCTTCCATTTCCGGCGGAACGGATATTATTTCCTGTTTTGCTCTGGGCAACCCCATCGGCCCCGTTTACGCCGGGGAATTGCAGGTCCGCGGCCTGGGAATGAAAGTAGAAAGTTTTGACGAAAATGGAAATCCTGTTCTTGACCAGAAAGGGGAACTGGTCTGCACCGCGCCTTTCCCCTCCATGCCTGTTTACTTCTGGAACGACGAGGGAAATAAAAAATACAGGAGTGCCTATTTTGATTATTATCCCCACGTCTGGCGCCACGGCGATTATATCGAAATCACCGGAACAGGAGGAGTGATTATCTACGGGCGTTCCGACGCCACGCTCAACCCCGGCGGGGTGCGGATCGGCACTGCCGAAATCTACCGCCAGGTGGAATCTCTACCGGAAATTCTGGATAGCATCGTGGTGGGCCAGAACTGGGATAACGACGTGCGGGTGATCCTTTTCGTCAAGCTGGCGGAAGGGGTTCAGATGACGGAGGAATTAAAAAAGAAAATCAAAACCGCCATCAGGGAAAATACAACCCCCCGCCACGTGCCGGCCAAAATTATTGCCGTGGCCGACATCCCGTACACGTTAAACGGCAAGAAGGTGGAAATGGCCGTCCGCAGCGTCATTCACAACGAACCTGTTCTGAACCAGGACGCGCTGGCCAATCCGGAAGCCCTGGCTTACTTTAAAGATCTTCCGGAGCTCAAAGGCTGATTTGCACCCGGCAAGCAACGTTCGAGACGATAGGGAGGGAAGTAAACAGGGTCTTAAAGTTGCTTGGATTTCGTTACGTAAGCGTAGACCTGGGTGGTTTACGAAGCGGCAGCTTAAACGCTCTTCTTACGCCTTCAGGCGTTGGAAAAATTGTGTCTGGAGAATCCAATAACGTTAGTTGAGCAGGAACTGCATAGAGGGGATCGAGACTTTCGTTTTGTCTTGGTAAGGAAGTGGACACATGGATCAGCAAAAATTAAGGGAGTTGTTGAATAGTCTTATCCGGGGCGAAAGGACCGTTGATCAGGCTCTGGAGAGATTAAAAAATCTACCATACCAGGATCTGGGTTTTGCCAAAATAGACCACCACCGGAGCATTCGCTGCGGGTTTCCGGAAGTGATCTTTTGCGCCGGGAAAAGGCCGGCGCAAATAGCCGAAATTTTTCACCAACTGGCTGGTGTTCACCGCACCGTCCTGGGTACAAGGGCAAATAAACGGGCGTACCTGGCCGTGCGCCAGCTTTGCCCGAACGTCCAATACTTCACAGCCGCCAAGTGCCTGGTTTACGGCATGCCGGAAAAACCTTACTTTCCTGGCAAGGTGCTGGTCATCAGCGCCGGGACGGCCGATCTGCCAGTGGCCGAAGAAGCGGTTGTTTGCGCCCGGGCAATGGGGAATCCCGTAGAGGAATTGTTCGATACAGGTGTGGCTGGTCTACACCGCCTGCTGAATCATCAGGATTTGCTCCAACAGGCTGCCGTGATTATCGTCGTGGCCGGCATGGAAGGGGCCTTACCCAGCGTGGTGGGCGGCTTGACCGATCGCCCCGTGGTTGCCGTACCGACGAGCGTAGGCTACGGAGCAAGTTTCGGGGGCCTGGCAGCTCTTCTGGGAATGCTTAACAGTTGCGTCGCCGGCGTGGGCGTTGTCAACATCGATAACGGTTTCGGGGCCGCCGCCCTGGCTACGGCCATCAATAGATTAATTTGTTCTTTTCAAAAGGTTGACCATAACAAATAACGTGTTTGATGGCTTTCTGGTGAAACTATTTTAAGGAGACGTACCGGGTGAAAATACTTTATCTGGACTGCTTCGGTGGCATCAGCGGGGATATGACCCTGGGGGCTTTAATCGATGCCGGCATTTCTTTAGCTGCTATCAAGGAGCAACTAACACTGTTAGGGCTGGGAGGCTGCTCTCTCCAGGCCTACCAGGCAAAAACGCACGGTTTCAAAGGAACCAGGTTTCTGGTAGAATTCGCTCAAGATCGCCACCCACACCGGACCTGGGGGGATATTTCCCGACTCGTTACAGAAAGCAAATTGCCTCCGAGGGCTAAGAAGTTAGCCGCCAGCATTTTTGAAAAATTAGCCAAAGCAGAAGGAAAGGTCCACGGAATATCTCCGGAAAAAGTACACTTTCACGAGGTGGGCGCAGTCGACTCCATTATCGACATCGTGGGAACAGCCGTTGCTATCCATGAAGCCGGGATCGAAAAGGTTTATTGCTCACCTTTGCCTTCTGGATATGGACAGATTAAATCTAATCACGGCCTGCTCCCTATCCCCGCGCCGGCCACCGCGGAATTGCTCAGGGGGATCCCGATCCGCCCTGTGCAGGTGGAAGGGGAACTGGTCACGCCCACGGGCGCGGCGATCGTTGCAGCTCTGACCGAAAATTTTGGTCCGGCACCGGCCATGCGGATTGATCAAATTGGCTACGGACTAGGGAGCAAAGATTACGGCATCCCGAATTTTTTGCGGGTGTTAATCGGCGAAGAACTTTCTGGAGGATGGCTATGCCGTTAGCTCAGCAAAGGTTACCGGCCTGGCAGGCACGCAGGCGTTAAAGAGCCGGTGAAAAGTTCGGGTTCCCAAAAACGGCGGTTAAACCGGTAGCAAAACTCGTCAAGATAGGCCTTTAGCTGAGTATCTCTTCAAATGATAAGGAGGACGGGAGATGAAAACCGGAGCCCGGTATTTGGAGGAGCTTAACGAATTGCGGCCCGTGATTTACTCTCAAAAAACATGATTGGGATAAAGTGCGTTTGGCGGCCTTGGAAGTGCTCGTTGCCTTTGCAAAGGGCGGGGACGGTTGCGGATACTTTTTGTTTTCCGGTGTTTGGTGCCTGTTTTGTATAATTATTCTGCCCCCGGGTCATATTATCCTTAAAACGGTAATCCGCAGAAGGAGTGAGCGGCGGCATGCCCGAAGAGCAGCAGCAACAGCAGCAGCAACAGCACCCGATTGAAAGTTTGATGAAAACGGCCATGGAGACCATCAAACAAATGGTTGATGTGAATACGGTGGTGGGGGACCCCGTGGAAACTCCCGACGGCACGGTAATTATGCCGGTCTCCCGGGTGGCCTGCGGTTTCGGCGCGGGAGGCGGGGAGTTTGAGCCGGTGGAAAAGAATAAAAACGAGGGGGACCAGTCCCTTTACTTCGGCGGCGGAAGCGGGGCGGGCGTTTCCGTCCAGCCGGTTGGTTTTTTGGTGGTCGGCCACGGCCAGATCAGGTTTTTGCCGGTGGACAACAACATCATCATCGACCGGCTGATTGATCTGGCTCCCCACGTGCTGGAAAAGATCGAGTCCCTTTGGAAAAAAGACAACCGGCAGCAGCAGCAACAGCAATTTGCGCAAGCTTCACCTGCGGCGGGTGCGCCGCCGCAAGCGCCGCCGGCCTGAAGATTGGGGGGAAACCAGGAAGACCGAAACGACCGGAAAAGGGAAAAGTTAAAAACAGGTCCGGCCGGAGGTGCAGCGCACGAACAGGGCATTTCAGGCCGCGAGCGGCAAAAAACAAGACGCCAGGCTCGCGGCCTTTTCGTTCATATTGAAAAACGGCAACCAGATTTTTATCTTTCGAATATGATAGTGCAAGAAAGAATTTAAGGTCCCGGTTAATCCCGGTTGCCTTGGGTGCCGGGAAGAGTGCTTTCTGGAGGTCATGCCGGCGCCGTGAAAAAACGGCGGGGGGCTGCGCAAAAAATAGCTTTTCTTCTCTGTTGGTGCCGCTAAAAGCAAGGGGTCTAATCCATAAATAAACCATGCTTTAAACCATGCTTCCTGAAGACCGACGACCGACGACCGACGACCGTTTTGGGAGGTAGCGAACGATGGCAGTGGTGGTAGTGGCCGGAGGAGGGTGGGCGGGGTGCGCCGCCGCTTATTCCGCCGCCCTGGCGGGCGCGCGGGTGATCCTCCTGGAGAAAACGGATTTGCTCCTGGGCACCGGGCTGGTCGGCGGCATCATGCGCAACAACGGGCGCTATACGGCGGCGGAAGAGTTGCGGGTCATGGGCGGGGACGATTTTCTGCAACTGGTGGAAAGCGTTGCCCGGCACCGCAATTTAAATTTTCCCGGCCACCGTCACGCCACCCTTTACGACGTCACCAGGATCGAGCCCGTCATCCGGAAAGCGCTGCTCGAGGCGGGCGTCGAAGTCCGCCTGCAGGCGCACGCGGTGGGGGTGGTTAAGAGAGGTGACAGGATCACAGAGGTTTACACCGCCCAGGGGCAGAATATTCCGGGGGACGTCTTCATGGACGCCACCGGCACCGCCGGTCCGGTAAAAAACTGCACGCGCTACGGTTTTGGCTGCGCGATGTGCATTTTGCGCTGCCCGACCTTCGGCCCCCGGGTGAGCATAACCGCCAAAGCGGGCGTGCGCGAAATCGTGGCGGGGGAAGGTTTCCCGCATTTCGAGGCGCTGAGCGGTTCCTGCAAATTGGATAAACGATCGCTGGCCCCCTGGCTGGTTACCGAACTGGAGAAAAAAGGGGTGCTGGTGATTCCTTTGCCTGCGGACGTCCAAAAGAAAGAGCTGCTCAACAAAAAGGCCTGCCAGCAATATAACCTGGCGGAATTTGCCGCCAATTTAGTTTTGCTGGACACCGGCCAGGCCAAGTTAATGACCCCGTATTTTCCTTTAGAAATTTTGCGCACCGTCCGGGGGTTTGAAGAGGCGCGCTTTGCCGACCCCTATTCCGGCGGCAAGGGCAATTCGATCCGCTTTATGGCGATGGCGCCCTGCGACGACGCTCTGCAGGTGGCGGGAGTGGATAATTTATTTTGCGCGGGAGAGAAGACGGGCCTTTTGGTCGGCCACACCGAGGCCATGGTCACCGGTTTTCTGGCCGGGCACAACGCCGCCCGCCGGCTCGCCGGGAAAGAGCCCTTGCTCCTTCCCGAAGATATTGCCGGCGGGGATATTATTTCCTACATGCACCGGGAAATGAAAACGGAGGAGGGGTTGAAGAAAAAGTATACCTTTTCCGGCTCGGTCTATTTTCAGCGGATGCGGGAAAAGGGGCTGTACAGCACGGACGCGGACGAAATCCACGCCCGCGTGGTTAAAGCGGGCTTAAAAGGGGTGTATAAGCAAAAAGTTTTGTAATATTCGTTTGGGGGCGGTTTACGCCGCTTCACTTGCTCCTTTGGCTTAGGCTACTGCGGCATGAGCAAAGTCCCAGGAGATAGTGGGCGGTTTCACTGAATATAGAGTTAAATCAAGCCCTGCTGAAAAGGCAGGGTTTTTTCTTCAAACATTATTTGTACTTTTTATGACATTCTTCCCAAAATTTTTTAAATCGCGGCAGGAAAAATTTACTTGGCGAAGAAAGATCAGAGATGTTGTCGATTAGTTGTTTGTATGGGGAAAAAGATCGGCAACGCGGTCATCGGTTGTTTATTGAGTTATTTTTCGGGAAGGAGATGGAAGAATTAATGAACCTACGGAAGGCAACAGCCCTCATTTTAATGGTTGTGCTGCTGCTCGCGGCCGCCGGCGGCCCTGCAACCGCGGGCTCGTTAACCTTTTTGCCCGGAGGGCGGCATCAGGCAGGCACCGTTTCCGGGCTCTCCTATGTGCCTGGAGAGGTGATCGTCAAATTCAAGCCGGAAATTAAGGCCGCCGATGCAAAGGTCGGGCTCTTGAGCGCCCACCCGACTCTGGGCCTTGCGGAGAAGAGGGCCCTGCCGCACAACTCTTCTTTGTTGAAGGTTGCTGGCGATGTGGAAGAGGCCATAAAGGTTTTGCAGAAGGATCCGCAGGTGGCTTACGCCCAGCCGAACTACATCTACAAGGTCTGCCAGGAAGGGGACCCGTTGTTTGGCCAGCAATGGGGCCTGGTTAATGAGCAATACGGAACAAAGGCCCCTGGGGCGTGGAATCAGTTTACATCGGGAAGCCAGGACGTTATTGTGGCGGTCATCGATACCGGCGTGGATTACAACCATCCCGACCTTGCAAGCAATATATGGCATGATCCAGTTACGGGGGCGCCGGGAAAAGATTTTGTCAATAACGACGACGACCCCATGGACGATTACGGCCACGGCACTCACGTGGCGGGGATCATCGCAGCGGCGGCGAATAACGGCGAGGGCATTGCCGGCGTGGCGCCGGGCGTGAAAATCATGGCCCTGAAGGCCGCCGACAGCTACGGTTTTTTTACCACCGCGGCCATTGTTGACGCGATCGATTATGCGGCAACAAAGGGGGTGAAGGTGGTGAACATGAGCTTTGGTTCTTATGCCGGGAGTGGGCCGCCGCCCTGTGACGGGGATAAATGCCTTTACGGTGCCATTCAGTCCCATCCCCAAATCCTGTTTGTGGCAGCGGCAGGTAATGAATACGGCAACAACAACGATACCCTGCCGGTCTGGCCAGCGAGCTTCACCGTGGACTGGGACGTATACGAGATTATTGCCTTGCCCAACCTGATTAGTGTAGCAGCACTGGCAGTTCCCGGCGGACCAAACCAGGGAGGACTTGCCGACTTCTCCAATTATGGTGGGCAATCGGTAACCCTGGCTGCACCGGGAGAAGGCATTTTGAGCACCGTGCCTGCCTTTGGCGCTGCCGGGATAGCCCTGACTGTTTCCGATGCTGCTTACAACGACAAAGTGATGCTGTGGGGCTTTGGCGCAGAAGCGCTAGCGGATCCTTTAAGTGAAACAACTACCAACGAAGCGGTGTACGACAGCGTAGTGCGGGCGGTTTACGACTTTTTGGGCATAGCCCCTGCCGACACCCAGGGGCACCCCCTGCTGGTTGTGGACGATGACCAGTCGGGCAAACAAATAGATATGCCATTCGGGTCTATCACTTTGCCTGACGTTGGTGGTCTGTACCTGAATGCCCTTTCCACAGCGGGGTATGTTTATGAAACCTGCCAGGAGGAAAGTTCCCTTCCGGTGAATGCGGCAGTTTATTCCGGGGTGATCTGGTTCACCGGCTGGGCGCCTGGCAGCGCCTGGCACTGGGACGATAACTATGGTTTGCTTGTTGATCAGCCGAACTTAACTTCGAGCGAAAAAAACTTTCTGGCTGGCTATCTGGAAAATAGCGGCAGGCTTTTCCTGAGCGGTTGGGCCGCTGGTTCCGGCGCTCAAGATTTTTTAGCTAATTACCTGCATGCTCAAATGGTTGGTCAAACGGAAAATTTAGTCGCGGCCGACGGGGCCGGGCCGTATGAAGGGGTTACTTATAATTTTGCAGTCCCTGCATACTTCTCACTTTTCCGGCCAACCCCCCCAGGTAGTGCGACGGTTGTGTTAAGTCCCCGGCCTTACGCTTTCTGGGACGGCACTTCCATGGCGGCGCCGTTTGTTTCCGGCGGGGCGGCGCTAGCTCTTTCCCTGCGGAGTGACCTTGCGCCCAGTCAGTTAATTAATATTTTGAAAGAAAATGTAACTCCTTTGGATGCCTTAAAGGACAAGACAGCCTCCGGCGGCACCCTCAACGTCTTCCAGGCCCTGGACGCCGTTCCCACGCGGCCTGGCGACGGAGACGGCGGAGGCGGCGGAGGCACCCCGCCGAAAAAAGAGGAGCCTGCCCCGGGCACCGCCGAAATTACCGCTACCGGCGAGGCACAGAGCGCAGAGGTGCTGGGTGGCAGGGTGGTCATTAACATTTCCGCCGGAGCTCTGCCGAAGGACGCCAGGCTGGTAATTAAACTGGCGGCGGAGGCGCCGGAAAACGTTCCGGCGGGAGCGGTGGCGGCAAGTCCGGTGATCAGCTTCGAGACCTCCGGTTCCCTGGATAAACCGGTGAAGATCGGCATCAGGTACGATCCCGCCAAACTCGGTCAACTCGACCCGCGGGCGCTGCAGGTGTTCCGGCAAAACGAGGACGGCACCTGGACGGCGGTCGGAGGCAAACTGGACCGGCAAAAGGGAACGGTAATGGTGGAGCTGGATCATTTCTCAAATTATGCCCTTTTCGCCATGGCCAAGGCCTTTGGTGACACTGCCGGTCACTGGGCGCAAAAGGACATCGCCTTGATGGCCGCCCGGGGGGTTATCGGCGGCTACGAAGACGGGACTTTCCGGCCGGAAAAGGCCGTCACCCGGGCCGAACTGGCCAGCCTGCTGGTGAAACTGCTGGGCCTGCCGGAAGTGCGGCCCCAAACCCCGACCTTTGCCGACGTTGACCCCGCCGCCTGGTATTATGCAGCGGTGGAAACGGCGGCCCGGGCAAAGCTCCTGGCGGGCGACGGACGCAGTTTCCGGCCGGACGATACCCTCACCCGCGAAGAGATGGCCGCCGTGGCGGTGCGCCTGGCCGGGTTATCCGGGAGCGTTCCGGCGGCGGATTTTGCCGACGAACAGGAAATCGCCCCCTGGGCGCGGGAGGCGGTGGCAATCGCGTCCGCCCACGGCTTAATGCGGGGGGTGGGCAACCAATTGTTTGCGCCCAAGGCCATTGTAACCAGGGCCCAGAGCGCAACATTGCTGGCCCGCCTGGGCGACCGGCTCGGCCTCTTTGAACAGACGCTTACCCTGGAGGGCAGCCTAGTGATGAGCACCGTCGAGGGACCACATTTCGAACTGGTTGCGGCGGACAAGACCTATGTCCTGGTCGCGGACCGGTCCGACCGCGCCCTTTCTACCTGGCTCAATACCCACCTTGGCCAGACCGTGCGGGTAACCGGCTACCTTGTGCCGGGACCGAACATCTATATGCGCGGCCCGGTGCTGCGGGTGATCAGCGCCGAATCCCTTGCGCCGTAAATAAACCATTGCCAAAAGAAAAAGGGGACAAAGCGAGGGGCGGGAAAACCGCCCCTCGTTCAATTCGGAAAAAGATCCGGGCGGCCCTGGCCGCCCTCTTCCGGCGGGGAGGGGCCGAAAAATGAAAAATTCCCGCTGCAGAGCAAGGCCGGGCGAGCGGTATCGTTCGCCTGAAACGAGCCCTCGCAAGATGCTGGCCCCGGTTCTATCTTGTCCACCTCGTTCATAAAACTTAAAAAAGGAGGTGCGCAAAAGAGGTGGTCAACTACATCTGGCTGGGCATGATTGTTTTCAGTATTCTTGTGGCCGGGGCCAACGGGCGGATTGAAGTAATCACCAGGGCGGCCCTGGAAGGGGCCGACAATGCGGTGAAAATTTCTTTGAGCCTGATCGCCATCATCGCCTTCTGGCTGGGGATCATGCGCCTGGCGGAGGCGGCCGGCCTGGTGCGGGCCCTGGCCGGCCTGGTCCGGCCGCTGACCCGGTTTTTGTTCCCCGGCATACCTAAAGATCACCCCGCCCTGGGCGCCATCATCATGAACTTGAGCGCGAACATTCTGGGCCTGGGCAACGCCGCCACCCCCATGGGGCTGATTGCCATGCAGGAATTGCAAAAATTAAACCGCGGCGACCTCAAAACGGCTACCGCCGCGATGTGCACCTTTCTGGCGCTGAACACCTCCTGCCTGACCCTGATCCCTTCCACCATCATCGGCATCCGCCTGATGTACAATTCCAGCGATCCCACGGCCATTGTGGGGACAACCATCTTCGCCACCGCCTGCGGGATGACCGTGGCGATCGCGGTGGACAGGGTGATGCGTTTTATTTACCGCCTGCAGGGGCGGTAAAGCCGACTGGAGGTAAGCGCCTTGTACGAAATAATCGCGGAAATTTCCCGCTGGGCGATCCCGCTCACGCTGCTTTTCGTACCGCTGGTGGCCATGCTCCGGGGGGTACCGGTTTTCGAAGCGTTCGTGGAAGGGGCCGGGGAAGGCTTTGCCACGGCCGTTAAAACCATCCCCTACCTGGTGGCCATGCTGGTGGCGATCAGCGTCTTTCGGGCTTCCGGGGCCATGGAGTTGATGGTGCAGACCCTCTCGCCGGCTCTTAACCTGATTGGTTTTCCTGCGGAGGTGCTGCCGCACGCCATCATGCGCCCGCTGTCCGGCGGCGCCGCCCTGGGGATTGCCGCGGACCTCATCGCCGCCCACGGCCCGGACAGTTTTATCGGCCGCCTGGTGTCCACCATGCAGGGTAGCACCGATACCACTTTTTACGTCCTCACTTTGTATTTTGGTTCGGTGGGGATAACCCGGTACAGGTACGCAATCGTTTCCGGTTTGGCGGCCGATCTTACCACCCTGGCGGCGTCGTTGTTTATTGTGCAGAAAGTTTTCGGGGCGGGAAGTTAATTGCAAAATGCTAGATTTTCCCTCCGGAATGGGATATACTATTCTTAAACTTTCCACAATAAGACCTGCCCTATTAACCGGAAGGGGGTTAAGGGATTGAAAGAGAGTTCTCCTATGGTTACTGAAGAATTGCTGTCTGAAGTTGTGCAAAGAATTCTTTCGGTGACCAAAAAGCCAAAACTGATCGCCTTGTTTGGTTCCCGTGCGCGGGGAAATTCCAGACCGGACAGCGACCTGGATATTCTCGTGGTCATGGACTCCGATTTGCCCCGGTGGAAGCGTCCGGCGCCGATTCGCCGGGCATTAACCGGCCTGTTCCCGGCAAAGGACATTGTCGTATACACGCCCCAAGAGGTTGAGGAGTGGAAAACGGTTCCCAACGCTTTTATTACCACTATCCTGCGTGAAGGGAAAATTTTGTTTGAAGGATAAAAATTTTACTGAGGCAATAAATCGGTGCGCAACTGCGTCGCTTCCCGCAAATAAACGTGCTTTAATTCCTGCTGGGAGCGGTCGGTGTGCACGTGCACCAGGACGCGGATGCACTTTCCCAGCCGGCCCGGAACGTTTATTTCCGTGGCGTCGAGCAGGGGAACGTATTTCCAGCCCAGCATTTCGCGCGCGGCGGTGGCGGGAAATTCCGCGTTGAGATCGGGCGTAACCGTAAAAATAGCGCTGGCGATGTCTTCCGTGGCCAGCCCGTTTTCTTCCACGATGGCCTGCAAGAGTTCCCGCGTGGCCTCCAGGATTTCTTCAGCGTCGTTGCGTTCAACGGTGGTGGCCCCGCGGATTCCGCGCAATATTTTGCCCATCCTTTATTTACTCCTCTTTACTGGTCTTTTTCTCCGGTCAGCACTGCCCGGTGGCCGATGCCGACCGTTACGTCGTCCAGGTGCAATAAACCCAACCCGAAGAAGACCGCCACGCTGATGTGGTCGGAAGAGCGCGCAATGCCGATTTTTCCGCCTACATTTAAACCGATTGCCTTGGGCATGATCTGGGTAAGGGCTTCCCGCGTGGCGCCGGCCACCGCCCCTTCTTCGGCGTGGATTTCCTTGATCACCCCTTCCCGCTTGGCGGCGACCACGGCCCGTTCGACGATTTTGTTTACCGAAGTGATAAAATCGCCGCCGTAGTCCACGGCTGCCGTTTTAAAGCCTTCCCTGGCAAAACGGGCTTTATACTCCCTTTCCTTTTCGCGGTCCTCGCTAAGCGCCATGATTAAGGCCGCCCTGGCCACCTGCCTGCTGGTGTGCAAAACAAAATCACCCCTTCCGGGCTTTACTTTAACGGAGGGTGTACTTGCGGTCCAGCTGCGCGCGGTAATTTTTAAATTCCTCGGCAATCCGGAAGATCAGCCGCTCCAGATCAAAACGGTGCAGGGTGAGCGTTGCCGGCGAAAGCACCTCTACTTTCCGGAAATCCTCCCGGGTTGTGAACCTGACCAGATCCTCGACGGTGTCGGCGGTAACTTCCAGAATTAGAGGGGCGTAGGCCACTTCCTGGTTGTTCAGGTCGTCAAAAACGGTATAAATGTCCATGCCTATATCGATGTTGTCAATATGAATTCCCTGGACGGGGACGTTGCGCAGCAAAGTCACCTGCTGTTCCCTTGCTTCTTCAGCCACCCTGTCCATGGGCTTGCCGCCGAAAAGGAAGCGCCCCGGTTTGGTTGTTCCCTTTATGTCCAGGCGGATCCTGGCTTTGATGTCCCGGTCCGGGATGATATCCTCGGGTTGGAAAACCGCCATATCTGCACCCCCCATCCTTTACATTTTTCGCTACAAAACAAAGAACTCCTGCAAATTTTTTAGCGCCCCGCATCCTGCAGGGCAGCTTTTTTTAATTTCGCTACCTCTTCCGGGGTAAGCAGGCGGTATTCGCCCGGCTTGAGGCCCCGCAAAGCAAGCGGCCCCAGCCCGATCCTTTTCAGCCTGTAGACGGGGTGGCCGATCCGGGCGCACATCCTGCGCACCTGGCGCTTGCGCCCCTCGTGGATGCTTATTTCCAGCACGGCCCCCTTTTTGTTTTTTCCTTTTAACCTTACTCTGGCCGGCGCGGTCAAGCCGTCGGAAAGGAGCATTCCTTTGGCCATTTGCGCCAGTTTGTCTGCGGGGGGAACCCCGCTCACCCAGGCCAGGTAGGTTTTTTGCACCCGGTGGCGGGGGTGGGTGAGGGCGTAGGCAAGCTCCCCGTCGTTGGTCAGCAAGAGAAGGCCTTCTGTTTCGTAATCCAGCCGGCCGACGGGATAAACCCGCCGGCGGACGTTTTTGAGCAGATCGAGCACTTTCGGGCGGCCCTGCGGGTCGTGCACGGTGGTGACGTAACCGGCGGGCTTGTTTAGTAAAATATAAACTTTTTCTCCCGGTTTTTGGACCGGGCGGCTGGCCACTTCAACGCGGTCCACCGCCGGGTCAATGCTTGTCCCGAGCCGGGTGACAATCTGGTCGTTTACTTTCACCAGTCCGGCCTGGATCAGTTCCTCGCATTTGCGGCGGGAAGCCACCCCCGCCCTGGCCAGGTATTTATGCAGCCGTTCCATATCTTTTTGCTCCAGTTCCCGCCCCGAAAATACCCCTCTGCCCGCCGTTCGTTTGCCGTCGCTCCGATGCTTCGGGCCAACGAAACATCGGCTTGGTTCGGAGCGAACCAGGCAGCGCTGCAAAATGCGCACGATACATTAGCTTTCTTGCCTTAACGGCGGGCGGGAAGCTTTCATTCTCTGTAGGTGCCGCTAAAAAGCGGCATGAGGGTCTCACCCCTAATTCCCGCGTTCGATCTTTTTCGCCTGGCAGTGCCTGAATTCCTCTATAATTTGCGGTTTGCTGCGCAAAAAAGCGACAAAATCGAGGAGGCACCGCAAGGTGGGCGTGCTGACGTTGTGTTCGATACCCTCCACATCTTCGTGCAGATGTTCCTTTACCCCGATCAGCTGCAAAAATTCCCGCAGGGTGTTGTGCCGGTTAAGCAAATAGGCGCCGATTCGCCGCCCTTCCGGGGTCAGCCTGATCAGGCCGTATTTTTCGTAGCGCACCTGCCCTTTTTCGTGCAGCTTGTGCAGCATTTTGGTGACCGAAGGGGGCTGAACGTGCAGGGAGTCGGCCACGTCTTTGACGCGGGTATAACCTTCTTGCGCACTCAAGCGGTAAATCATTTCCAGGTAATCTTCCATGCTGGATGTGAGTTCGTCTTCTTCGGCGCTCAGCACGGCGTATCCCCTGGCCGTGTAAAATTTTTCACCGGGTTCGTTCATTGCTGCCGCCTCCCCGAAAATAGCTTAACCGCAAAACAACAGGCCGGCATGATAAACCGCCCAGGTGATTGCCAGAGCCATGACCAGCGGCAGCAAAAGGCCCACCGCCGTCCACTTCAGGCTCTTTGATTCTTTATAAATAACCACGGCGGTATACGTGCAGGGCAAGTACAGCATAAAGAAAACCAGAAAAGTGAACGCCTGCAGGCCCGACCAGCCGGCCAGGAGATGGCTTTCCAGCGCCGCCGAGCCTTCCAGGCTGCTGGTCAGCCCGTTGGTTATGGCCAGCGCCCCCAGCACCACCTCTTTGGCCGGCAGCGCGTAAAGCGCCGCTACTAAAGTTTTGCCGTCCAGCCCGAAAAATAAACCGGCAGGTTTGAGCAGGTCCGCCAGCCGGGCGGTGATTGAAGGAGCGGGCCCGGCGGGGAAATTGCTCAGTAACCAGATCGCCACGGTCATCGGCGCGGCTAAAAGGGCGGCTCTGGTCAGCACGTGCCAGACCTTTTCCCGCAGCGTGCGGAGGATCACCGGGCGCAGCCGGGGGAGGCGGTAGGCGGGAAGCTCCAGAACAAAACCGGGGTTGTCTGCGCGGAAAAAAATGGCGTGGAGCAAAAAAGTACCGGCCGTCACGGCGGCGGCGGCAATGGCCAGCAGCCCCACCATGACCAGCGGGGCGCTCATTCCGAAAAAGGCCCCGGTCACGGCCAGCATAACCCCCAGGCGCCCGTTGCAGGGGAGCAGGGGGCTGGTGAGCATGGCCAGCAGCCGGTGGGAGCCGGTCATGATCCGGGTTGAAGAGACGGCCGGAATGCTGCAGCCAAAAGCCAAAAGGCAGCTTACGCAATGTTTCCCCTGCGAGCCCACCGCTTTGAGCGGGCGGTCCATGATGAAAGCGAGGCGCGGCACAAAACCGGCGTCCTCCAGCAGGGCAAAAATGACGAAGAAAATGGCCATAGTCGGGAGCATAACGGAAATTACCGCGCCCATTCCGACGATCAGGCCGTCGACAACCGCTCCGGTAAGCCACCAGGGGGCGTGCAGGTAAACCAGGATTTCTCTCGTTTGGTCGGCCAGCCAGGCAAATATTGCGGCGAGCCGGGCGGAAAGAGGGGCGGCGCCAAAGAGCGTGATGGCAAAGATCGTCCCCAGCATGACCAGGATGATGGGGTATGCGGCCAGGCGGTGCAAAACAATGCCGTCCAGCCTTTCCGTAAGGCTCCTCCGGCCGTTGCTCCGGCCGGTGACGGCTTCCGCGGCAACCCGGTGCGCGAACCCGTACAGGGCGGCAATGATTTTCCTCTGGCCGCAGGAGCCGATGAACTCCCGGCAGGCCGCCGCCTGTTGGAGCGCCTCCAGGTGTCCGGCCGCTTTCAATTCGGCAGATACGGCCGGGTTGTTTTCCAAAAGCTTTAGCGCCGCCCACCGGCGCGGCCACCTGGTTGCCGCCCCCGCCAGCGCGGCGGATATTTTTTGCAGGCAGCTTTCGATTTCCTTCCCGTAGTCAACGCGCGGCGCCGGGGTGATGGTTCCTTCCCCCACCGCAATGACCGTTTTGAGCAGGCCGTCGATCCCCTGGCCGGTGGCGGCGCTGATGGAGACCACCGGAATGCCCAGCGCTGCCGAGAGTTTATTTAAATTTATGCGGAGCCCCTCCCTTCGGGCCACGTCCATCATGTTAACGGCCAGCACCAGGCGGGGGGTCAGTTCCATGAGCTGCAAAACCAGGTAGAGGTTGCGCTCCAGATTGGTGGCGTCGGCCATGGCCAGAACCACGTCCGGCTTTTCCTGGACAAGGAAATCCCGGGCGATGACTTCCTCCAGGGAACCGGCGTTGAGGCTGTACGTACCGGGCAAATCAACCACTTTGATGATCTTGCCGTTATACCGCAGGCGTCCTTCCACCTTTTCCACCGTTTTTCCCGGCCAGTTCCCCACGTGCTGGTTCCGGCCGGTAAGCAGGTTAAAGAGCGTGCTTTTCCCAATGTTCGGGTTGCCGCCCAAAGCCACGGTCAGGTAACCGTTCATTATTCGGCCGCCTCCACCAGAATATTGCGGGCTTCTTCTTTGCGCAAAGAGAGGTAAAACCCCCTGACCTTATACTGGCCGGGGTCGCCGAAAGGGGCGACGCGAACCAGTTCGATCTCCGTATCCGGAACCAGCCCGAGATCCAGGATGCGCAGGGCGGGCCCGCTTTGCCGGATTTCCCTGATCAAGTATTTTTTTCCCCGGACGGCCTTTTCAAGAGTTAAGGGCATCTTTTTCGCCTCCGTACCTTATTAAAAAATAGCCTGGTCTAAAAATGTTTCCTGCGGCTACATATTTAAGTTATGATTGAGCGGGAGAGAAGGTTACCGCCCGAAAGATGCCCGGGATAAAAAAAGAAAAAAGGGGCTTTTGTGTTGGCCCCCTGGTAACCCAGTTGATAAAGAAAGTAACTAATAAAGGCTCATGTTGGACAGGCGGTGCTTTTTATATTTTTTTTGCATCGTGAACCGCCGGCCGCAGGCGGCGCACTGGTAAGTGCCGAAATTCTCCACCACCCGGGTGGCGGCGCCGCAGTGGGGACAGGCGGCGGGGCTGATCTCAAAGAGCGGCAGCCACATTAACAGGCCGAAACCCGCCAGCCCGGCCAGCCCGCCGGCGACGCCGGGCGGCAGCCGGAAAGCCAGGCCGATTTCCGAAATTAAAACAACGATGCCCGCAAAAATAAGGATCCGCACTAAAATCAGCATCAGTTCAAAACCCGTGGTCTTAACTTCCCCTGGATGCCCCATTTTTCTCCTCCCCCCGAAGAATCGTCTCTAAATAAACGTATTATACATAAGAGGAGCAAATTCCTGCTTATGGGCAGGAAAAATGGATCTGGAAAGAGAAGAGGGAAAACGGATGTTAAATTTTTTAAAAAATTGTCGATATGTTAAAAGAAAAGGGGGTGGGGACTGTATGGAAGAGTCAAAAGCGGAAGCGCCAAAAGATGCCGTTCTGGAAGTGGCCATCGCCGGCAATAAACTGGCCGCTTATGTTTCTGTGTCTTCCTTCGTGACCAAAATAGATCCGGAGGCGGTTTACCAGGCGCTGGCGGCCGCCGGCGTGGTATATGGCCTCAAGCCCGAAGCAATCGCGTCCTTTTCGGCGAGTCCCCAGGAAGAACCATTTTTGATTGCGGAGGGCGTGCCTCCGCAACCGGGCAAGGACGAAAATGTCGAATTGCTTTTCCTTAACGTGGCGGTGCCGGAGGAGGAACCCGGGACCCAACGGATCAATTTTCGGGAAACGAGTACGATTGTCTCGGTGGAAGCGGGCGCGGTTCTGGCCGTAAAACACCCGGCCGTCCCGGGCAGCGAGGGAAAAGGGGTAACCGGCGAGCCTCTTCCGCCCCCGTCGCCGAAAACGATCGAACTGCGGGCGGGAAAAGGAGTGGAAATCCAGGAGGAGGGCACGAAGGCGGTAGCGCTGGTGAACGGCCGCCCCTGGGCTAAGGAAACGGCTACTATCTGTACGGTAAGCGTAGATCCCCTGCTCATCCACAAGGAAGACGTGTCCATTAAAAGCGGAAACATTCGTTTTAAGGGCGACGTGAAAATCCTCGGCAACGTTTTCGAGGCAATGGAAGTCTTTGCCACCGGCAACGTCGAGGTGATGGGGCTGGTCACCAGGGCTGCCGTGCAAAGCGGAGGAAAACTGGTCGTTCACCGGGGCGTGATCAACAGCAGTTTGAAGGCCGGCCGCCATTTTCCAGGGGCGAAAAAAATCGCTTTCTTGCTTCAGGATTTAAAGGCAAACCTGGATCTTCTCGATAAAGCCCTGGCGCAGCTGAAAGACAGGAAAGATTTTGAAATTCGCGATGCAGATTTCGGGCGCTTGGTGATTGCTTTGCTGGACACGCGCTTTAAAGATATCCGTTCCTTAGTAAAAAATACCATCAGACAAATAGCCTCTTTGCGCAACCAAAATCTTCCGGAGGAAATAATCAAGCTGACCAAGTCCCTATCCTGCCTGGCAGGGCTGAACCCTTTAACCGTAAATAATTTTAACGAATTGCTGGCCAACGTTTCCGCCGCCGCGGAAGCCCTCCAGCAGCAAGAGTCCAGCCGCGCCGAGATCCGGGTCCATTCGGCAATTATGTCGAATATCCAGAGCTCCGGCAATGTTCTCGTGCTCAGCCAGGGTTGCATCAGTACGGTGATCAATGCCGGGGGAAATGTCGTCGTTAAGGGGGCTTTTAAAGGCGGCGAAATTTTCTGCGAAGGAAACGCCGAAATACAGGAACTGGGCAGCAACCTGGGGGCTCCCCCGGTTGTGCGGGTGAGCTCCCGCAGCTTCATCAAGGTAGGGAAGGCTTATCCGGGGGCGATCATCCAGGTGGGGCAGCGCCGGCTTGTCTTAAGCCAGCAGATGGGTTCTTTTAAGGCCCGCTTGAATAGAGAGGGAGAACTGGATATTATATAGAGCGGAACACCGGTACAGAGGACAGAGGGATAGAGGGTGCGGGGAAGATGGGATGGGGGCGCAAAAGGCAGGGGAAAGAAGAAATTTAGACGGGGAGGATAAGCAATTGCAGGAAAATGTACTGGTGCTGGTGGCGGAGTTGATGGCCCTGGCCGCCCAAACCGCCCCGAAGGGCCTGGGGCACGACTGCGTGGCCACGCGGGTGGTTTCCGGCGATCTGTTGGGGCAGCTGGCCGATGAGATGGTGCGTTACGGCCGGGATTTGCAAAAGGCAAACTTCGACCGGGACGCCGAAAACGTACGCCGTTCCGGCGCTGTCTTGCTGGTTTCCCTAAAGGAGAATAAGCCGCTGGGCTTAAACTGCGGCGCCTGCGGCAACAGCCGGTGCGCGGAACTCCAGAGCCGCCCGGGGCCGGAGTTTCCGGGGCCGCTCTGCGCCTGGCGGCTCATCGATCTGGGGATTGCCTTGGGCTCGGCGGCAAGGACGGCCAGCCTTTTGTGCGCCGACAACCGGATCATGTACCGGGTGGGCGTGGTGGCCCGGAAAATGGGCCTGCTGGAAGGCGACGTGGTGGTGGGTATCCCCGTCTCCGCCTTCAGCAAAAATATTTATTTTGACCGGATGGAGCAAAAAGCTGCCAAAGCCTGACCCGCGGACAGCGTCTGCACAGTTGCCAACGGAAATGAAACCAGTTTGTGCTTTGTACTATTGCTTTTACTCTTGAACTGTTATAAAATAAAGGCGATATCAATTTTATGAAGGCCCCGGCAGGTGCCCCGGGCGACACCCGGGGAGAATAGGGAATCAGGTGCAAAGCCTGAGCGGACCCGCCACTGTATGGGGGGAGCGTTTGCGGCAGGTTGATTTCAGCCACTGGGGCGGCACTCAGCGTTAAGGGAAGATTTTATGAAGTAATCTGGGTGAACCAAGGGTAACTTCGGTTGTTGCAAGCCTTGGAAATGCTGAGTGCCGCCCCGGGAAGGCGGCGGCAAACGTGCCGATCCCCGAGCCAGGAGACCTGCCTGCCGGAACAACCGCTGGATGATGGCAAAGTCCACGGCCTACCAATGGGCTGTGGGCTTTTTTAATTTAAACTTAAGGGGGTATTTGTTGATGTTGCTGGAAAAAACCATCGCGGAAATCGGCGATCTTTACACAGAGCCGATGAAAAGAGCGCAGGAGCGGCTGGACAGCCTGATCAAGCCGCCGGGCAGCCTGGGCCGGCTGGAGGAACTGGCCGTCCGGCTGGCCGGCATTACCGGCAACCCGCGGCCGCGGGTCAAGGACAAAGCGGTGATTTTAATGGCCGGCGACCACGGCGTGGTGGCGGAGGGGGTGAGCGCCGCTCCCCAGGAAATAACCCGCCAGATGTTGCCGACCTTTGTCCAGGGAGTGGCGGGGATCGGTGTGCTGGCCCGCCTGGCCGGCGCGCGGCTGGTGGTGGTGGACGTGGGCGTTGCCGGGCCGGTTGGTTACCCGGGGGTGTTGAAACGCAAAGTTCGCCCGGGAACCGGAAACATCGCCCGAGGCCCGGCCATGTCCCGGGAGGAGGCCGTGCGGGCAATCGAGGTAGGCATTGCGGTGGCCCTGGAGGAAATCGGAAAAGGGGCGGATCTCCTGGCTCTGGGCGACATGGGCATCGGCAATACCACTCCCAGCAGCGCCATTCTGGCTGCTTTAACCGGCTGCGGGCCGGAAGAGGCTACCGGCCGGGGAACTTTCGTCAACGACGAAGTGCTGGCGAAAAAAATCCGGGCGGTGGAGCAGGCCATCGCGGTTAACCGGCCCGACCCCGGCGACGGCCTGGACGTGCTGGCCAAAGTAGGCGGCCTGGAAATAGCCGGCCTGGCCGGGGTGGTGCTGGCCGCGGCGGCCCGGCGCGTGCCGGTGCTCCTGGACGGCTTTATCACCACCGCCGCCGCCATGATTGCCGCCAGGCTGGCGCCCGGCTCCCGGCAGTATATGATCGCCTCCCATTTATCCGGAGAGCAGGGGCATCGCTTGATGCTGGAATACCTCGACCTTAAACCTATGCTGGACATGGCGATGCGTTTGGGGGAGGGCACCGGCGCCGCGCTGGCCATGCATCTGGTGGAGGCCGCCACGCGCGTCGTCAACGAGATGTTGAGCTTCGGGGAAGCGGGGGTGAGCGAACTGGAGGAAGAGAAGCTTTTGTAAGCGCCCTGAAGAATCAGAAGCCGCTTGCTCTCAACAATTAGAAATGGGCGGAGGAAAGCAGGAGCTCAAACCTGAAGGCCCGCCGGTTAAAATAGCTTCCCGGCAGGCCTTTGTTTTTGCTGGGCATCTTGAAGCGTTTGCTGACCTCAAACCGGTCAGCGCAGTTTTTCAAAGCGATCTTTAAGCTTCTTGCTCACCAACGGCATGGTGGTGTACTCCATTTCGTCTAAGTGCAGGCGGTGCGGTTCAAAGGGCCCCAGGCTCCGCATGTAACCGGCTATCTCGTTAGCCAATTGGCGGGCCTGGTCGAAGGCCGGGTCCGCAAAGAAGTCCTGCGGGCCGATGAGTTTTCCATCCGCCAGCTGGAAGCCCAGGGCGACCACCCGCGGCGGGCCGTCGAAGCGGGTGGGGGTGGCCTGTTGCAGTCCCACCGGCATCAGCGGGCCGCTGTGCGAGCCGCGCATCCAGCCGCTGACCAGGTGCGGGCGGGCAAAAGGCTCCAGAACTTCGCCCACCGCCGGCAGGCCGCTCTGGCAGCGGACGATCAGGACGGGATCGTCCTTGCCCACATACCGGCCGGCCATCAGGTTTAAGCGCTGGGTGCTGGAAACGGCGGCAATTTCCCCTGACTGCTTGTGAAAGACGCGCTTGATGCAGTAGCGCCCCGGCGCGCCGATAAAAACGAGCATGTCGTAAATTTCTTCCGGAGCGGAGAAGGTGACCCGTTTATTTTCAATTAGATCCCTGACTTCAAAAAGAAAACCGTCGTGCATGTTGGGGTCGATGACCAGGCCGATGGTATTGAAGGGGTCGGCAAAAATTTTATAAAGCGGCAGATTCCAGGCGCCGGGTTCGGTTTTGTCGGCCATGAACACAATGATGGGTTCGCTCTTGCGCTCTTCAAACTCCATTTCGGCCACTCCCGGTCCCAGTCCCTTGATGTTGCCGGAAAAGGCGTCGGCCAGCAGATCCTGTCCCGCGCCGTACAGCTTGAGCTTTTTGGCCACTTCCGTGCAGGCCACGAAGGTATCCCAGGCCAGCTGGTGAATTTCCCCGTTGTTCCGGCCCAGTTCGTGGGTCATGATCAGGTTTAAGTCGTCGCCCACGTGGGTTACGTGGGAATCGATCAGGAGGGGGCTCCCGCCGAGTATACCTTTTGCTTTTTCGATCAGGTCGGGATGAATACTGGAGTGCCCTACGTAGCCGCCGACGTCTGCTTTGATCACGGTAACGGTGATTTTTTTGCCCATGGTAAATCCTCCCCCGATGGAATGTTATGCTCTTAATAAAATGACATTCTATAACTATAGCGTATTTTCCTGCCTTCAGCGTTAAAAATTTCTCTACAAGATTTAATTAGTATAACATGTATTAAGCCAGCGGGTGAATTATGTCATCACGAATGACAAATAAACTGAATATGACTTTCAGGATGGCCGGAAGTCTTCCGGCAATTTCGGGGGATAGTTCCAGGGAATAGGTTACCTCCTTTGGTTCGACGCCCACGATGGTTACCGGCGGCTTGATCCCGAAATGGGCAAGGAGATCCAGGAAACCCAGGAAATCGTCTTCGTGCTGGAACAGAGCCGCTTCTTTCTTCGGGGCGCTTCGGGTGATCTGTTCGGGAGTGAGCAGGTAAACGGTCCCCGGCGGGCCCCCGCCGGAAAAAGCGTCCACAACGATGAGACGCCCGCTCCGGGCAAACAGATCCCAGTATTGGAAAAGCGAGCCCGCCGCTTCGACGGCCTCAACGCCGGGAGGAAGGCCCTTTTTTTGCAGTTCCCGGACCACGCGGGGCCCGATGCCTTCGTCTTTTAAAAGCGGGTTGCCCAGGCCGAGGACGGTGATTGGCGGCATCTGCTCCAACTTCCTTTTCCGGATAAAATATTGCGGGTGCTCTTTGCGGCAAGAAATTCTTACTCGTACCCGGTGAAGATGGATTTGAGCTTTTTCAGGCTGTCCGTCGTTGAAAAATAAATGTGCGCCGCGGTCAGGGCGGTGGTTGCCACCGCCGCCAGATAGTGCGCCCTCCGCAGGGGGTTTAAGCCGCCGGCGGCCCTGGGGAGTTGTTTTTGCCACGCGTCGACGGCGTAAAGGGAGAGGCCGGTCACCCCCACGAAGGGAGTAAGCAGGGCAAGCGCGGTAATCAGGAATTTTTGCCCGGGGTTGTATTTGGGAAATTCAGGCTTCTTTTTGGTAAGGAAAAGTTCGTATTTGGCGAAGCCGGGCAAAGCCGCCAGGGTCTGGCGGCCGGGGAGCAGTTCCCGGTAATTTTTGCCCCAAAGGGCGTAGTAAAACCGGGCCAGGTAGGAGAAGGCCAGCACGTAGGCGGAAATAAAATGGGTTTTGCGGGCGGCGTTTATGCTTTTAAACCACCAGAAGGGTGCCGGTTTGCTGATGTAAAAGCCGCTGATTACCCCGGCCAGCACGGCCGGGGCGTAGGTCCAGTGCAGGAGCCTGGCGGGCCGGGGATGGCGGGGTTTTTTGAAAATTTTCACAGTGCTACCTCCTTGAGACAGTACTGGAGACCACAGAGAACGAAATTGGGCGGCCCGCCGTTCGATTTGCCAGGAGCGACATGTGCGTAGGGCCGGGTAACGAGACACGGCGCAGGTGAGGCAAGCGAACCGGCAGCGCGAAACGCGCAAATAACCCAATGATAGAAAACTGACAGCAATCGCCGGAAAACCGATTAAGAAAAGAAAACTAATATACCACGCGCATTTTGCAGCGCTGCCTGGTTCGCTCCGAACCAAGCCGATGTCTCGTCGGCCCGCAGCATCGGAGCGATGGCAAACGAACGGCGGGCGAAAGCCCCGGGCCAGGGAAAGGATGAAAATTTCCGGCTAGGGCAGGACAATCATTTCCTTTGTTGGCCCGCCCGGGACGAGCACGTGTGTGGAGCAGGTGGAGCAGACGTCGAAGGCGCGCACGACGCGGCCTACCTCCACCGGCTCCTTTTCGTTTTCCACGGGGGTGCCGAGCAGGGCTTCTTCAATCGGCCCGGGCTGCCCGGCGTCGTCCCGGGGTGAAAAGTTCCAGGCGGTGGGGGTGACGATCTCGTAATGGGCAATCCGCCCCCTTTCGATCCGCAGCCAGTGTCCCAGGGGGCCGCGCATGGCTTCGGTGAGGCCGGCCCCCTCCGCTTCCCGGGGGATTTCAAAAGGGTTGAAAACGGGTTTTCCCGGCTCCAGTTCAGCGAGCCATTCTTCCATCAACTTTCCGATGATTTCTGTTTCCAGGGTGCGGGCGACCAGCCGGTCCATAGTGGAAACGCCCCGGCGGTAATCGCCGCGGATCCAGAGCCGGGCCAGGGGGCCTCCCTCCATCGCCCTCCCCCGGTAACGGGGAGCTTTCACCCAGGAATAGGCCCCTTCTTTCTCCCGGTCAGGCTCAGTGTGCCCCCGCGCCGGGTGGAGGCCGGATTCTCCCGCGTACCAGGCATGGTGAAAATGCTCCCTGATCATAGAGCTGTCCAGTTCTTCAAGCCGGCCGTCCACCACGGCGCCCGGCGGAAAGTGGCGTTCGCGGTCGCCTTCGTCCCGGGGGAAAAGGCCGTAGGATAGCAGGGCCGGCGCCCGTTTGCCGATCGCGTAGTAATCCGCGTAGGCCTCCGCCAGAAGGTAGGTATCGGGAACCATTGTGGTTTTTACAAAATCGTTGATCTTTTTTAACTTCGCGCTGAAATCCATGATCACGTCCGCCGCCGGGGGGACGGTGCTCCCGCCGGCCAGAAGGCCGTGCGTGTGGGGGACTTTTCCGCCCAGCAGGACGACCAGTTCGTGGCACAGCCGGCTTATTTCCAGGGCCTGAAAATAGTGCTGGACCAGAGCATCGCTGGTTTTTGGCGGGAGGCGGTAGCCGGTCGTGTAGGCGGGCCGGAAGGGGCCGAGATCCGGGCCCTTAACGTAGTCCAGCAAGCTGAACAGGTAAAAGTGGCGGATGTGGTTTTGCAGCGTGTCGGCGGCGTGGATCAGGTTGCGCAGCAGCCTGCCGTTTTTCGGGGGGCGCACGCCGGCGGCGTCCTCCAGGGCCAGCGCGGCCGCCGTGCCGTGCACCGAGGAGCAAATCCCGCAGATGCGCAAGGTGAGGTAAGGGGCGTCCCGGGGGTCCCGGCCCCGCAGGATCAGCTCGAAGCCGCGAAAAAAAACGCCGACGCAGCGGGCGTCCACTATTTTCTTGTTTTCGACGGTGATCTCCAGGGAAACCACGTTATTGGCCCGGGGGAACGGGCCGATGACGATCTTCGGCAAGCCGGTTGCTCCTCCTGAATTATTTTTTCTTTCCGAACCATTTTGGCAATCCGCCGTTTATTTTCCCGAGCCTTTTTCCCGAAGAGCCTTTTTTGAAGGTGCGCGCCAGCCGGCCGGTGAAGATGCTTGCGGCCAGGTGTGCGCCGATCCCCAGCGCGGTGGCTGCCCCGGCCAGCATCCCTACCCGGTCGGCGGTCGTGCGGATGCCCGGCAACGGCACGTCCGGCAGATGTTCGAAGAAAGGCATATCGCCGTCGGGGAATTCGGGACTGGTGCAGCCGATGCAGGGGGTGTTGGCCTTTACCGGCCAGCTCAAGTGCTCGCCGCTCCACTGGCGGTAGGGGCAGTCGGCGTGGGTGACCGGCCCCTTGCACCCGATTTTATACATGCACCAGGGTTCGCCCGGCTTGCTGGCGAATATGCCGCTGTCGAAGTAGTGGCGCCGCTGGCAGAGGTTGTGAATGGTTTCGCCGTAGAAGAGCCTGGGCCGGTTGAAGTTGTCCAGCTCCGGCTCTCCGTAAAGAAGCAGGTGGACCAGCGTGCCCATGAACCAGTCCGGGTGGACGGGGCAGCCGGGGACGTTGATCACCCCCCGGTCGAGAACAGCCTGCACCGGCACCGAACCTGAGGGGTTGGGCGCGGCCGCGTAAGGGCCCCCGAAGGCCGCGCAGGTGCCCAGGGCCACCACGTGGCGGGCCCCGGCGCCCAGCTCCCGCACCGCCTGCAGGGCCGTCACCGGCTCGCCGTTTTTGTACCCGATGACGCAGTACAGGCCGTTTAAACGGGTGGGGACCGATCCCTCAACCACCAGGATGTACCTGCCGGAGAATTGCCCGGCGGTTTCTTCCAGCGTCTGGAGGGCCATTTCTCCCTCCGCCGCCATCAGCAGGTAATTGTAGCGGCAGTCAATTAAATCGGTGAGCATTTCCCGGTAGCCGGGATCGCGGGAATTCAGCAGGGAAAACATATTCCCGGCGCAGGTGTTGGTGCCCAGGAAGAGCACCGGGGGCTTGCTCCCGGCGGGCGCGTTTTCAAGGCCGGGCCTGCCCAGCCGGAAAACCGGCCGTCCGGCGGGAGCGCCGCTGTCCCGGCCTTGCCGGCGCAAGGCCTGCCCGCGGCTGTTTGCGGCCTCCTCTTCGCCTGCCCGGGCCGGGATCTCGTCGCTAAAGGGCGGGCGGTTAATGCAGGGGCGTTTCATCTTTATCAACCAGCTTGATCAGCATGGAAGCCAGCGCCCGGCGCTCTTCTTCGGTCCCCTCCAGCCACAGTTGCTGCAGGAGGGCCTGCTCCCGGTTGCCCGGATCGACGTTGCCGGCCAGGAGCCCCCCCAGCCGGTAGGCTGCGTCTTTTATCCTGTCCTCCGACAGCCCCACGAACTCCGCGGCGTTCACCGCCGTACGCAGGACTTTTTTCCAGTTATCCCAGGAAATATTGAGCTCCATTTACCTCGCCCTCCGGGGGGTTTGGCAGGTTTTTTGTTTACGGTACGTCTTTCGGTATATTTTAACCGTCCGGGCAATCGCCTATGCGAGCACCTTCAGGACGAAAAGCGGGACCAAAATTTTCCTTTGGTTTAATGCATAGTAGCGGGTTGCCAGCAAAAGCCTGTCTTTGATTCTCATGACGTGTTCGTTTACGGCGGCTTCAGCCATTCGGCAAAAGGTTTGTAGAGAGCTTCGATGAACGTGATCGGGCTGGGCAGCTCAACACCCAGGATTTGCAGGATGCTTAAGCTCATGCCGACCCCCAAAATGACGGCAAAAGCGGCTAACTCCCGCCACATCCTTTGTTTTACCAGCCCGGGGACTTCAATAAAAATGATGATCAGGAAAGCCAGGATGGCCAGCAGAATCATCTTCAGGCCTCCGCGGAAATTTTTACTTTTTCAGGCTGGCGCGCTTGGTGAGCAGGCCGGTGTTGCGGATGCGCACCTTTGCTTCGACGGAGATTTCCGCGTCGGCGAATTCCTCGTTCCACCGTTTTTTGAGCGTCCGCCACGCTTTTTTATATTTGCGGTGAAAAGCATCGCCGAAGCGGAAAACGTCCGTCCTGTATTCCCCTTGCGCTTTTTCCAGGGCCATCCGGCACCTTTCCTCGATGTCTTTGGCCAGCCTTTTTTCCAGTGCCGGTAAGACCTCGGGCGGGATGAGGTTTTCCTTTGATTGCTGCTCCACTAAATACCCTTCTGTGGTGATATCTACGCCAAAGCTGATCGTTTTGCCGTCGTAAAAAGGCTCCACTTTTGTCTTGCTGCGGGTGATTTCGAAAGAAATCTTTTTTGTCGGATCCGACGGAGAAGGGATGGTTACGACCCCCCTTTTCATTTCCCCCCGCAGCCATAAAAGTCCCCTGGTTTCGTGTCGATCCAGCCAGCCCACCAGCTTGTCATCCTTGAAAACGGCCGTGCCCGTGAAAACCACTTCTTGGTGTTTGGGGGCTTTTTCCATCCCCGGCCCCTGCGGCTCGCCCTGCCTGACCAGCTCTAAGCGGGTGAGCGCCGGGTTGGCGCCCGGGGAAGCCAGGTCTTTGATTAAATCGATAAATCTTACGGCGTGCCCCGCTTTAGCCCGGGCCAAAAAACCGATGGCCTGTGCAGAGGTTTTTTCCAGTTCGGAGTGGCTCTGCAATATTTTTTTGGCCGTTCCCCTGGCCACCATTACCCACATGGTTTCCCGCGGCTGGGGGTGGCGATGAAAAAAGTTGGTGGCATCCCGCACACCGTGCCTGGCCGTTTCTTCCCCGAAAACCAGCAGCGCGCTATGCCCCCAGTAGAGGTGGCGGGGCACCTGCAGGGCCAGGTTGCGCTGGGCGTCGTAGATGTCCTCGCCGGCGGCGGAAACCACCCAGGCAACGTTCTGGCCCAGGATGACGTTTCCTGCTCCCCCCCCTTCCATGCCGCCGCCGAAGGCGCCCGGCCTGGCCAGTTGCAGGGTTAACTCCACGGCGCCGTCCGGGCGGCGGTCGACGCCGGCGCCCAGGATGATGGCGTGCTCGCTCAGCTCCCGGCGGTCCCAGCACCCCCCGCATAAGACAAGCACTAAGACGGCGGTCAGCGCCGCAATTTTCTTTTTCATCGCCCCCCTCCCTTTTTGCCCTTGATCATGGCGATCCCGAGCAGGAGCGCCGGCAGCAGCGCCTCGTAGGTCAGGCCGTGAAAGGGCCAGGTAAGCCCGATGTAGCGGATCATATCCAGGGTGCTGCGGTGAAAAATAAAGGTAAGAGAGATAATGATCACTCCCACCGGCAGGATTAAGGGGCGGTACGTCCGCAGCCCCAGCGTCTGGGCGGCGCCCAGCACGATGACCCAGTAGAAGGCGCCGATTTTTAAAAGGCCGCCGGCCACCCAGATAACCACTACCAAAATTTCCAGGCGTTCGATGAAATTGGCCAGCTGGATCAGGCGGACGGCGTTGAAGGTGGGAAACAGGTAGCTGGCCGGAACGATCGGGCCGAAGACGGCGATGGCCAGGAAAACCGCCAGCCCCAGCATAAAGGTAATCATGAAGGCCGCCAGGGCGACGATGCGGTAGCCGTCCTCCGGGCGGTTGAAGTAGGGCAGGAATACGCCGACGGTGATCAGTTCGCCGAACCAGGCCAGGGGCGCCAGAGTTCCCTTTATGAGGGCGACGGGGCCGGCGTCGAAAACCGGGAGAAAGTTGGTCATTTTAATGTTCGGGATGGCCAGCACGACCAGAACCACGCCGAACACCAAAAGCGTGGCGAAGATCTGGTTGGCGCGGGCCAGCACTTCTAATCCCTGCCAGAGTACGTAGGCGACCGGCACCATAGCCAGCACGAGGATCGCGATTAAAGGGGTTTCCGGCAAAAAGGTCGGGGTGAGCAGGGCGCCGAATTCCCTCACCACCACGGTAACGATGTGTAAAAAAAACCACAGGTAAAAAAACGAAACGATTTTTCCCGGCACTTTCCCCAGGATGATCTCCAGGTACTCAAAAAGGGTCTTGCCGGGAAAGCGCAGGCTTAAATTGACCATCAGGCAACTGATCACCAGCCCTCCCGCGCCGGCCAGCAAAATGCAGAGCCAGGCGTCCTGCGCGGCGTAGGTGATGGGCAGGCTGGGGGCGGTGAGGGTCGCCGTGGCCAGGACCACCTGCGCCAGCAAAAGCACGGCCTGCAGGCCGCTGATTTTGCCCTTCTCCAGAGACATGCCTTTAGCGCCCCGCTTTCTTCCGCCCGGCCGGGGGGCGGGGCTTTGCGCCGGGACCCTCTCTTTGCGGGTTGGCCCGGGCGATTAAGCGGGGGCGGCTGCGCATGGCCCACCAGGGGGCGCGGACGAGAAAATCTTTCTGGTCGGAAAGGACCAGCGGCGCCGCCGGGGCGAGGAAGGGCACCCCGAAGGAACGGAGGGAGGCCAGGTGGACGACCAGGGTGAAGACACCGATTAACAGTCCGTACAGGCCCATAAAGCCAGCCAGGAAGATCAGGGGGAACCGGATTACCCTTAAAGTTATACTTCCCGTGTAGATGAAGGAAAAGGAAGCAACCCCGGTAAGGGCGACGACAATCACGGTGGCCGCGCCCACCAGTCCCGCCCGCACGGCGGCCTGCCCCAGCACCAGCGCGCCGACGATGCTGACCGCCTGCCCCAGGGGCTGGGGCATGCGCAGGCCCGCCTCCCGGAGCGCCTCAAAGACAAACTCCATCAGCAGCACTTCCACAAAAGCCGGGAAAGGCACCCCTTCCCGCTGGGCGGCTATGCTCAATAAAAGCGGCGTAGGCAGCAGTTCCGGGTTGTAGGTGATGATCGCCACGTAGAGGGCGGAGGCCAGCAGCACGGTAATTACCGAAATTAAACGGGTGAGCCTGGCCAGGGCGGTGAAAACGTAGCGCTGGTAATAATCCTCCGGGTCCTGGATGATTTCCATGAAAAGCGCGGGGGCGGTGAGGACGTAAGGAGTGCCGTCGACCATGACGGCCGCCCGCCCTTCCAGGAGCTGGGCCGCCACCTTATCCACCCGGTCGGTGTGGTTGACGGAGCCAAAAGGGCTTAAAGGGTTGTCTTCAATCAACTCTTCGATCTGGCCGCCCTCCAGAACGCCGTCGATATTGATCCGCTGCAGGCGTTCCTTTATTTCGGCAACCAGCCCCGGCTGCACGATTCCCGCCACGTACGCCACGGCCACCTCCGTCTGCGTTACCCGGCCCAGGGTGAGCGTTTCGATTTTGAGCGCGGGATTTTTAATGCGCCGCCGGAGCAGAGAAGTGTTTGTGCGCAGGGTTTCGACGAAGGCTTCCCGGGGGCCGCGCACCACTTTGTCCGTGATGGAGTCCTCGACGGAGCGGGCCTCCCAGCTCCGGGCGCCGTTGATGACGGCGGTGGCGTGCCCGTCGACCAGCAGAACCGTGTCGCCGGATAAAATGGCGTTTACCGTTCTTTCCAGCCGGTCCGTGCGGTCCACCTGGTGGATGCACAAACCCTGCCGGAGGATGAACTCCAGCGCACCCGCCCTGGTGATCTCTTTGGCGGAAGCAACCAACGGCACTTCTAAAGACAGCGCCTTCATGATCTGGTCGCTGACCAGGTCCTTGTCCACCAGGCCGTCCGTGTAGATGAGCGCCAGGCGGATGTTTTGGTTTTGCGCGAAGTTGAATTCCCGGAAAATTATGTCGCTGCAGTTGGCGAAAACGGCTTTCAAGTTTTGCAGGTTCTCGTCCAGGGAACTGCTTAAAAGAAGATCTTTCCATTCGGGGGTTTTTACCGAGGTGGAAATACCCGCGGCCGAAGATACCCCTGCCCCGCCGCCCCCGCCCGATTCCGGCGGGCTGCCCGCTTCGGCCTGCCGCAAGCCTTCCTGCCGGCCGGCCGGGATTTTTTTTGCCTTTCTTGGCCGCGGAAAGAAAAATCCGGGGAATTTCACCAAAGGACATGCTCCCTTTCTGTTGCCCTGGCTAGGAGAAGATCCCTGTTTGCTTATTTTTTGCAATTAATGTCTGATTATGTATATTTAAAAGAAAAGCCTGCTTTTTTCAGCAACGAAAAGCAGGCTGCGACCGACTGGGGGACAAAACACGGGCCGGCTTAGAAAGTGTATTCCTCTCCGGGCGCGAGCACGACGACTTCTACGTCCGGAACCTCTTTTTGCACGGCCTCGACAAATGGCGCGGCTTCCTGAACGAGAATCGGGAAGGTTTTGTAGTGCATGGGGATGACTTTTTTGGCTCCTAAGAGCCTGGCCGCCGCGGCTGCCTGCCGGGGGTCCATGGTAAAGACGCCGCCGATGGGCAAAAGGGCCAGGTCGATGGGGTAGAGTTCCCCTAAAATTTTCATCGAGGCAAAAACGCCCGTGTCCCCGGCGTGGTAGATGGTGAAGCCGTTTTCCAGCGTGATTACGTATCCGCACGGGCTGGCCGTCTGGGAGGAGTGGCAGGCCTGGACCATGGTCACCGCGATGCCGTCCACCTGGTAGGTGCCGCCGATGTTCATGCCCATTCCGAAGACGATTTGCTCGTCGGGAAGGCCGGCCTCGGCGCTCAACCGGCCCACCGTTTCCGGCATCCCCACCAGCGTGGCGCCGGTGTCCTTGGCGATTTGGGCGGCGTTTGCCGCGTGGTCGAAGTGATCGTGGGTGACCAGCACCAGGTCGGCGCTTTTGATTTCTTTTGGGCTGCAGGGCGCCAGCGGATTCCCCTCCAGCCAGGGGTCGATAAGAATTACTTTCCCTCCCTCCGAAGTAATTTGAAAGCCGGCGTGGGAAAGCCACTTGACTTTTAGCTTGGCCATGGTTCACCTGGTTTAAAAAACCAGTACTTGCCTCCTTTCCGGTATATTTTTAGGGTAGCCAGTTACCCGAATTGTACCATGTCCTGCCCCCAAGTACAATTATTCTCTTAGCTGATTATTTTGGTTTCTTGGGGTTTACTTTCTTTTACCATTGTGCTACTGTAAATAGAGAGAAATTTTAGAAATTTAGACGGAGGAAGTGTCTATGGAGCCGAGGGATGAGCTGAAGATTTGCCGGATGGGGATGAAAGTGCGCTGGGGCGATTGCGATGCTGCCGGAATTGTTTATTACGCCAAATATTTCGACTGGTTTTCGGACGGGCGCGTCGAGCTGTTTGCAAACATCGGTTTGCCCTACCGCAAAACTTTTCACGAAAAGGGCATCGAGCTGGTCGCCGTGGAAGCCAGTTGCCGCTACAGGCAATCCCTGCGGCCGGAAGAGGAAATAATTTTGGAAACGTTTTTAACAAAGGTGACGCGGGCGCGCCTGGAGTTTCGTTACCGGGTGCTCCGGAGAGAAGACGGCGTCCTGGCCGCCGAGGGCGCGACGGCCCACGCTTACGTGGATGCGGAAGGAAAACCCTTTGACGTGAAAAAAAGACACCCTTTGCTTTGGGAAGAGATTGGCCGCGCCGTCAACGGCACCTGGGAGGGTTAAAAATGCAGGAGCGGATCGTGATTACCGGCATGGGGGCGGTAACCCCTGTCGGCGTCGGCGTAGAGGAATACTGGCGTTCTTTGCTTGCCGGCAGGGGGGGCGTGGGAAAAATCACCCGTTTTCCTCCCGACGGGCTGCCCTCCCAGATTGGCGCCGAGGTGAAGGGGTTTGTCCCGGAGAATTATTTGCCCAAGAAACTGGTGAGGGAAACCGACCCCTTTGCGCAGTACGCCATTGCCGCAATGCAGATGGCCGTCGAGGAAAGCGGGCTTAATTTGGCCGAAGAGGACCCTTTTCGCGTCGGGGTAGTGCTGGGCAATTCCATCGGGGGGATTGCTTCCATCGCCCAGGCTCAGGACAGGATCACCCGCACCGGCTCTTTGCGGATGAGCCCGCATTTTATTACGAAAATGCTGGGGAATCTGGCGGCTACGCACGTGGCGATCATTTACGGCTTAAAAGGGCCCGGCGTAACCGTCAGCACGGCCTGCGCTTCCGGGGCCGACGCGGTGGGGGTGGCGGCCATGTTTTTGCAAGCGGGGGAGGCGGACGTAATGATTGCCGCGGGTACGGAATCTTTGTTTTGTACGCTCGTAATTGCCGGGCTGCACGCCACCAGGGCGGTTTCCACCAGCAACGGGGAGCCGGAAAAGGCCTGCCGGCCGTTTGACCGCCGGCGTGATGGGATGGTTCTGGGGGAGGGGGCCGGCGCCTTGATTCTGGAAACTCTGGTGCACGCCCGGAAAAGGGGCGCGCCCGTTCTGGCCGAACTGCTCGGCTACGCCAACTACGGCGAAGGGTATCACATCACCGCGCCGGCGCCGGACGGCTCCGGGGAAATAAGGTGCATGCAGAGAGCGCTGGAAAAAGCCGGCCTTACCCCCGGCCAGATCGATTATATCAACGCCCACGGCACCTCCACGCCGCTGGGGGACAAAATTGAGACGCTGGCCATCAAAGCCGTCTTCGGCCCGCGCGCTTATCAGCTCCCCGTAAGCTCCACCAAGGGCGCCACCGGGCATCTGATGGGTGCCGGCGGGGTCACCGAGCTGATCGCCTGCGTCAAGGCCATCCAGGAAGGTATCGTTCCCCCGACGATCAATTACGAAGAGCCGGACCCCGAATGCGATCTGGATTACGTACCCAACCGGGCTAGACGCGCCAAAGTCCGGATCGCCATGTCCAATTCCTTTGGTTTCGGCGGGCAAAACGCCTGCCTGATCGTGGGGGAATTTTCGCCGGAGGCAAAAAGGAAATGATGAATTTGCAGAGAATCTAAACGCTTAAAGAAGCTTTTGCGGGAGGAACGGGATAGTGGATTTTCAGCTTACCCCGGCTCAAGAACTTTTGCGTAAGGCGGCCCGCGAGTTTGCCGAGCGGGAGATTGCGCCCCTGGTTGAGGAAATGGAAAGAACGGACGAGGTGCCGCTGGGTTTAATCAAGAAGATGGGTGCGCAGGGATACCTGGGCGTAACCGTGCCCGTTGAGGAAGGCGGGACCGGCCTGGGGCACCTGGCCCGGATGATTCTTTTGGAAGAGTTGGGGCGCGTTTCGGCGGCGATGAGCATGGCCCTGCAGTGCCTGCAATTTGGCGCGGGATGCCTGCTGGAATTCGGCAGCCCGGCGCAAAAAGAAAGATACGGGCGCGCCCTGGCGAAAGGCGAAGTGCTGGCCGCCGCCGCTATTACGGAAGCCGGCGGGGGGTCCGACCCCGCGGGAATTGCCGCCGCCGCCGTGGATTGCGGGGATCATTACTTATTGAACGGCCGCAAGGTATTCATCACCAACTCGCACATTGCCGATCTGGGCGTTTTTATCGCCAGGACGAAGGATGAGCCGAAGAAAGAATTCAGTGCTTTTGTAGTGGAAAAAGGCACGCCTGGTTTTTACCCCGGCCGCGCGGAAAAAAAGATCGGATTTCACGGGTGCGTGACGGGCGAACTCGTCCTGGAAAACTGCCGGGTGCCGAAAGAAAACCTTTTGGGGGAAGAAGGGCAAGGGCTGGCCATCGCTTTAAAAGGGGTGAACGATTACGGGCGCACCGGCATTGTGGGCGTCGCCCTGGGGCTCATGCAGGCCTCCCTGGAAGCCGCCCGGAAATTTGCCGGGGAAAGGGTCCTCTACGGGAAGCCCATCAGCAGCCTCCCCGCCGTCCACTTCCGGATCGCCGAAATGTACGCCGATCTGGAAGCAAGCCGCCTGCTGGCCTACCGGGCGGCCTGGCTCCTGGACCAAAAGAAGCGGGCCGACACGGAAATCGCGGCCACGAAATTTTTTGCCACGGAGGCGGCCCTGCGCTGCGCCCGCAAGGCCATGGACATTCACGGCGCGTACGGCTGCATCAAAGGATATGCCGTGGAGCGCTACTGCCGGGACGCCCAGCTGCTCGTTCCGGCGGACGGCACCAACGACATCATGCGGGTGGTGGCCGGCCGCAACCTGACCGCGCGCAGCAAATAAGGGGGCGCAAAGTGAGCCGGCAGGCAAAGAGACGCTGGCATTTGCCGCCTTTTTTTGATATGATGATCTTAGCGGGTTTTTCTTCCGACACCCGACATCCAACACCCGACGCCCGTTTTTGGAGGTGGCCCGAATGTCCGGCAAGCTGAATATTTTGAAAAAACCAGCCGTTCGCGATCCGTACCTGGTGGCCGCCTGGCCGGGAATCGGCAACATCGGCCTGATTGCCGTCAATTATTTGAAGAACAGGCTGGCGGCGGAAGAGTTCGGGGAGCTTGAACCGTGGCATTTTTTCTTCCCCAAGAGCGTGACCATTAAAAATGGCGTGCTTCAGAAGATGGAATTTCCCACCGGCAAGTTTTACTACAAAAAAGGAGAGCGGGATTTAATCATTTTTCTGGCGGAAATGCAGCCCGGCGAGGAAGATGAAATTTTTGAGATGGCCAATCTCGTTTTGGACGTGGCGGTGGAATTTGGCTGCCGGCGGGTTTATACGGCGGGAGCGGCGGTGGCGCCGATTCACCACACGGCCCGGCCCAGGGTCTGGGCGGTGCCTAACGACCAGGCGTTGCTCGGGGAAGTAAAAAGATATAAAAACACTATCGTGATGAGCGATCTGGACGATCGCGAGGGCCGCGGCAACATCACCGGGTTAAACGGCGTGCTTTTGGGAGTGGCCAGAAAGAGGAAACTGGAAGGAATCTGTTTTTTGGGCGAGGTGCCCATGTACGTCGCCCATTTTCCGGGGCCGTACACCATTTTGTACCCCAAAGCCTCCGGGTCGATTCTGGAAGTTTTCAGCGAAAGTCTGGGTGTGGAAATTGACATGGGCAACATTAATGCTTTTGCCAACAACGTGGAGCGGGAAATTGAAGGGATTTATCAAAACCTGCCCCCGGCGGTCCGGGAAGAGCTGGACAAATTGAAGCAAATCAGCCACGTCAGGGAAGCCGAGCCCGGCCCGATCACCGATGAAGAAAAGGAAAGGATTATCAAGGAAGTGGAAGAGTTTTTCAGGAGGGGAGGTAAACATGATTAACCAGGCTCCCGGAACGCAGGCGCCGTTTTTAGTGGTCAGCTGGAGCCCTGATGTTGCTGAAGTGGGCTGGCGCGCAAGCAATTACCTGCAAAAAAATCTTCCCTGCAAAGAATTTGCGGAAATTGATCCGTTGGGATTTTTCTCCCTGGGCGGCGTGGAAGTAAAGGGGGACGTTATCCGCTTTCCCCAGGCCAAATTTTACTCCCTGGAGGAAAAAGATCTCCTCCTTTTGCAAAGCAACCAGCCGACGGCGAAAAGGTATAAATTTTTAAGCATGGTTTTGGATGCGGCCCAAAAAGTGCAGGCTGCGGGCGTGTATACAATCGGCGGGATCATTTCCATGATCGCCCATACCGACGAAAGAAAAATTTTGGCCATTGTCAATGCCGGGGAGCTGAAGGAAACTCTGGCCGCTTACGACCTGGACATGGGCCTGGATTACCAGGGGACCACCTCCATGAGCGGATTTCTTTTGTGGGTTGCCAGACAAAGGAACATTCCGGCGGCCAGTTTCTGGGTGAACGTCCCCTTTTACCTGGCCGAAAAAACGGATCCCAAGGCAAATAAGGCGGTGGCCAGCTTTTTAAACCGGCGGTTTGGCCTGGGGGTGGATTTAGAGGAGCTGGACCGGGAAATCGAAATCCAGGAAGAGCAGCTTTCCCGGCTCCGGAAAGCCAACCAGGAAGTTGACGAATACATCGCCCGGCTGGAACTGAACGTGGGCCTCACCCAGCAGGAGGTCGGGAAGCTGGTGGAGGAAATCAACAAGGCCATGGCGTAGAAGGTAGCATAATTGACCCTATAAAGAAAACGAAGGCCGGCGGGGTCTCGAGGGGCCCCGTTTTAAATTTGCGACAGTAACTCCTCTACCCTGCGTTTTATTTCGTCCCGGGCGGCGCGGAAGGCGGCCGTGATTTCTTCCTCGGTGCCCGTTGCTTTGGCCGGGTCGGCTAACGGCCAGTGCAGGCGGCGCACCGTGGGCGGGGTGACGGGGCAGCTTTCGGCGGCGTCGTCGCATAAAGTGATCACCAGATCCGCCGAGTTCAGCAGGTCGGGGTCAATGGGCTTGGACGTCTGGGCGGAAATGTCGACGCCGGCTTCGGCCATCACCTGCACGGCGCGCGGGTTTACGCCTACAGGATTGGTGCCGGCGCTATGTATCTCCCATTTGTCTTTTGCCAGGGCCTTTGCCCATCCTTCGGCCATCTGGCTGCGGCAGGAGTTGCCGGTGCACAGAAAGAGTACTTTTTTCCTGGTCAAATTGAATTCCCTCCCCCAAAAATGGTGTCATCGGGCTGGAATTGTCCGGCTCGCTCCGATGCTCCGGGCCGACGAGACACGGGGGTTGGTTCGGGCATTGGCAATCCACCCGCATAAATTGTATCTATATGCGACTACCTGTATTTTAATATGCGGATAAGCTGCCGGGCAAGGGAAACTTTTTAAAAAAAGGTTTGCCCGGAGAAATTCCAATATCCGGGCAAACGTCTGCTTCGCAGCCAGGCAATTTTTAGGCATCAGTTTTTCTGCGCTTTTAAGTATTGTTCGCGGATTTCCTGCTTGAGAATTTTTCCGGAGGCGTTGCGGGGGATAATTTCGGTGTAATTGAGCAGGTGGGGCAGTTTGAAGTCCGCCAGGTAATTGCTGGCGAAGGCCCGGATTTCTTCCAGGGTCGGTTTTTGGTCCGGTTTAGGGACGATTACGGCCAGCACCGTTTCCCCCCATTCCCGGTGGGGTACGCCCACGACGGCGACGTCGGCGACGCCGGGATGGCGGATCAGGACGTCCTCGATTTCTTTGGGATATACGTTCACACCTCCAGAGACGATCATATCCTTTTTCCGGTCAAGAATCCAGTAATAACCCTCCTCGTCCCGGCGGGCAATATCCCCGGTTTTTAGCCAGCCGTTAAGGAAGCTTTCCCTGGTGGCCGGCTCGTTTTTGTAGTAGCCCAGCATGAGGGAAGGGGATTTAATCAGGATTTCCCCCGGCTCCCCGGCGGGTACGGGGCGGCCTTCGTCGTCGACCAGCATGGTGGCGGTGTTGACGGAGCCCCGGTAGCCGACGCTCCCCGCATGCCGGGGGTGTTCTTCGGGGTACATGGCCATCCCATTGGGGCCGGCTTCGGTGAGGCCGTACAGGCTCATGAAACTGCCCGGATATTTATTCAGGGCGGCCAGCACCTGCTCTCTGGACATGGCCGCTCCGCCGTAGGTCCAGCGTTTCACGCTGGAGAGGTCGTAGCGGTCGAAGTTGGGCAGTTTTAAAGTGAGCAGGTAGGCCACGGGGGCACCGAAAAAGTGGGTGGCTTTCTCCTGGGAGACGAACTCCAGGAGAGCCTGCGGGGTGAACGTCCCCGTGATGTTCAGCGCCCCGGCGTAAGTAGCGCCGATCAAGAACAGGTTGAGCGGCGCCGAATGGGTCAAAGGCATGAGGTGGAGCACCCGGTCGCGGTAGCGGATCCCGGTTTCGTAGGCGATCATGGAGCCCACGCAATAGACGGCGTTGTGGGTGAGCAGCACGCCTTTGGGCTTCCCAGTGGTTCCAGAGGTGTAGATGATTTCCGCCAGGTCGTAAACCGTGGCCGGCAAGCCGGGGTCTTCCGTGCTGAACCGTTCTTTGAGGGAGGCGAAATCTTTCGTGGAGAGGGTGACCTTGATTTCCGGGGCGAGCGCCTGTTCGGCGGCGGCCCTTAAAGACTCTTCAAAAATAACCGCGCAGGAGTCGCTGTTCACCAGGATATAGTTAATTTCCGCCGGCGTCAGGCGGACATTGATGGGAACGGCCGCCGCCCCGGTTTTCAAGATGGCGAAGAAGGCGATGATAAACTCGGGCTGGTTGGGGATGAGGAGGGCCACTTTGGCCCCTTTGCCCACCCCGTTCTTCAGCAAGAAGCTCGCCAGAGCGTTGGCGCCGGCGTTCAGCTCCCGCCAGGTGAGCGTGACGTCCGTGGCCGGGTGCCGCACCGCGGGATCGGCCGGATATTTACAGGCGTTCCGTTCTAACAGGTGATGAAGCGGTTCGCTCATTTTTCAAGCCTCCTTCGGAAAATAACGTATTGCTATCATTTCCTATCGGTCTGGAATTGTTGTCCGGCTTGCTCCAACGCTCCGGGCCGATAGGACATTTTACTCGTACACTTTTTCCGCTTCGTCTTGGGCGGCGGCCGCGTCCTGCTCCACATCACGAGAGCCGGGAACGGTGGTCTCTTTGGCCAGCTCCTTGTAGTATTCGTGCTGGATGATCAGGTTCATGATCTCGTTGGTCCCTGTCCAGATCAGGGCCAGGCGGGTGTCCCGCAAGAGTCTTTCGATGGGGTAGACGTCCGTGTAGCCGATCCCGCCCATGATCTGCATGGCGTCGTTGATTATTGCCCAGGCGGCCTCGGTGGCGAATTTTTTGGCTTCGGAAACCAGGCGGCGGGCCGTTGAGCCGTCCACCCCCGCATCGATGGCGCGGGCCGTTACGTAAGCCAGGCTGCGGGCTGCGTCCAGCCTGGTGAGGGAGTCGGCCACTTTGAAGCTGACGCCCTGGAACTCTTTGATTTTCTGACCGAAGGCCTTGCGCTTCGTACTGTAGCGGGCCGCCACTTCCAGGGCGGCGCGGGCGATGCCCAGGGCGCCGGCGGCACTGGTCAGCCGCTCGGGAATCATCATCTGGTAGAAAATGGCCGCCGCGCCGTTTTCCTGCCCGACGAGGTTTTCCGCCGGCACTTTGGCGTCGGCAAAGACGACCCGGCCGGCTCCCCCGCCCCGGGTGCCCATCAAGCCGTAAAGGTACTCCACGTTGACTCCCGGTCCCCGCTCCGCCAGAAAGGCGCTGATCCCTTTATGCGGCGGTGCGGCGGGGTCGGTGCGGGCGTAAACCAGGAAATAGTCGGCCCCCTCGGCGCCGACGATAAACCTTTTCTGGCCGCGTAAAAGGTAGTGGTCGCCCTCCCGCCGGGCGACGGTGGTGGCGCCGAAAAAGTCCGACCCGCCCCGCGGCTCGGTGAGGGCTTCGGCGCACCCCAGTTCACCCTTGACGGTGGGCTTCAGAAACTTTTCTTTCTGGGCGCTGTTGCCGAAGACATTGATTGCCTCACCGACAATGCTGACCAGGGAGTAAAGGCAGCCCAGGGCCATCCCCAGTACGCCCACTTCTTCAATGGCCAGCACTTCCTGGGCCCAACCCAATCCCCGCCCCCCGTATTCCGGCGGGAAGCGCAGCCCCAGCAGCCTTTTGGACGCTGCCTGCGTGATAAACTCCTTCGGATACTGCACTTTATTGCTGTCCATGTCCAGGAGAAGCTGCCGGGGGATCTGTTTGACGAACTCTCTGACCTCCTCCCTTAATTGTTTTTCCTCTTCCGTGAGCATAAAATCAAACAACCTAATCACCTCTTTACCAAATCGTCTTGGGTAACTGCCCTTATATTACTTGTCGTAATATTATTTAGGTAATTATAACAATATATAATAAACAAGTCAATAGGACAAATCAGTGAAATGATAGTTGGGTTAAAAAGACTCTGGAAAAAGGGTAATGGGACTACAAAACAAAAAATAGCGGCCAGGCCGGCCGCCAGGGAAGGTAGATATACGGTAAATTTAAAGTCCCGCCGATAACATTAGATTTTTTAAATCAATAACCGCTCCGACTTTCATCAGCAGATCTAATCCCAGCAAACCATTGATCTTACCTTCCGGGTCTACCAACCCAAAGTCAATCTTACAGGGGATAACGCTGAAGGAGCCAAACCTGACACCATCCACCTGCTTTACAAATGCGTACTGCCTACCGCCTATCCCATAGGCGGCAATGATTGGGTCGCCCGGTCCTAATCCGATCCCGAGATCAGCAACGGCGTCCGGGGAAATTACCGTGCGGGCGGCACCGGTGTCCAACACCACGTTTTCTACCGTCTGTTTCTTGCCCCTGTACATAATAATGATAGGTAAGGACACTCCAACGGCATTACCCGTTTGGGCTCCTTTTCCCCCATTTCACACCGTGCGTGAACCTTTCAATTCACACGGCGTTCCATCAAGAAACTTCTGATTTCTGATTA